>NZ_JAXION010000010.1:0-57562 GCF_049311045.1 Rhodococcus sp. 7Tela_A2
CGAAGCCGCCCGGGGGGGGCTGGCCGCCGCAAAGATCTTCGGCGCCGAGCCACATCCCGGATTCGTCCTTCATCAACGCGTTTCCGCGCGCCTGCTCGGCGGCGACGCTTTCGGCGCTGTTGTCGCCCAGCTGGTCGGCACACCTGGCCTCGAGCAACTCCAGGTCGGTCGCCGTGTCCGAGATCGGACGCACGCGGAAATGCGCGCCCGTCGCGTAGGGCCGTGCCGCCGTCGTCCAGTGGACTACGGCGTCGAGATCTTCGAGTTCTTCCCGGATCTTCTTGCGCTCGGCCTTGGTCAAGCGGCGGAACGGGAGGTTGAGCACTGCCTCCGCGCAGAACTCACTCGTCTCGAGCAGCGCGGCGATTGCGGTCACCGCCTCCGCTCGGTCGGCGCTCTCGACGATGGCATCGAGTACCTCGTGACGTTGTTCCAGAGCACGCAGCAGCGCCGCTGCGATCTCCCGTCGGTCGAGGACCTGGTCGTGGTTCGTGGTTGCCATCGCGACATCCCTTCTCGAAAGCGTGTAACTACCGGTGCCAGTATTCCCGCATTCCGGTATTGCCGCGGGTCGCCGTCCTACTCACAGACCACCACGGGGATGACGCGGTCGGTCCACGACTGGTAATTGTCGAAATCCGGGTACATCTCGACCAGCCGGGGCCAGTACGCCGCGCGCTCGGTGTCCGTCGCGACCCGCGCGTGCATCTTCCGCACCCGCGACTTGATCTGGACGGTGACCTCCGGATTCGCCTGGATATTGCGGAACCACAACGGGTGTTTGGCCATTCCGCCCTGCGAGGCGACCAGGACCACCTTGTCGCCGTCCTCGAGGAACAGCAGGGGAGCGGTGCGGGGCTGTCCTGTCTTGCGTCCGGTCGTGGTGACCAGGCAGACCGGGATTCCCCAGGGAAAGGCACTGCCGACGCGCCACTTGCCACCGACCCGGCCGCCGGTGACCCGGTAGGCGGCGACGTTGACGCGCGACATCCACTTCATGATCGGGATGGTCGCCTTCGAGTTCAGTCCTTTGGGAGCGGTGTCCGTTCCCACGTCAGATCCGCTCGATGACGGTTCCGGTGGCGAGCGCGCCACCCGCACACATGGTGATCAACGCGGTCGAGCCGTCACGCCGTTCCAGTTCGTGCAGCGCGGTGGTCAGCAGACGCGAACCCGTGGATCCGACGGGGTGTCCGAGCGCGATGGCTCCACCGTTCACGTTGACCTTGTCCATATCGGGGCCGTGCACGTTCGCCCACGAGAGCAGGACCGACGCGAATGCCTCGTTGACCTCGAACAGGTCGAGATCGCCGATGCTCATGCCCGACTTCTCGAGCACCTTCGCGGTGGCCTGGACGGGGCCGTCGAGGTGGAACTCGGGCTCTGCACCGACCAGCGCCTGCGCGACGATGCGGGCACGGGGCTTCAGACCGAGGGCCTTGGCGCGGTCCTCGTCCATCAGTAGGACGGCGGCTGCGCCGTCGGAGATCTGCGACGACGTGCCCGCGGTGTGGATTCCGCCGTCGAGCACCGGCTTCAGCTTCGCCAGCGACTCGGACGTCGTGTCGCGAAGGCCCTGGTCCCGGGTGACGGTCTGCTTCTCGCCGGTGAGGTTGCCCTGCTTGTCGACGACCGGTGCGACGACGTGCAGCACCTCGCGGTCGAAGCGGCCCTCGTCCCATGCCTGCTTGGCGAGCATCTGCGACCGGACGCCGAGCGCGTCGATGTCCTCGCGGGTGATGCCGCGCCGGCGGGCGATACGCTCCGCGGCCTCGAACTGGTTGGGCATGTCGATGTTCCACGATTCGGGCCGTCGCGGGCCGGCCTGGTCGCCCACATTGGCGCCGAGGGGAACCTGGCTCATGGCCTCGATGCCGCACGCGATTCCGGCATCGATGGCGCCGGTGGCGATGAGACCGGCGATGAGGTGGTTGGCCTGCTGAGCCGAGCCGCACTGGCAGTCGATGGTCGTGGCGCCCACCTGCCAGGGGAGGCCGGCGTTCAGCCACGCGGTGCGCGTGATGTTGTTCGACTGCGCGCCGGCCTGGGTGACGCAGCCGCCGATGACCTGTTCGACGAGGGCCGGATCGATCCCGGCGCGCTCGACGACTCCGCTCTGGGCGGCACCGAGGATTTCCGCAGCGTGCAGGCCCGCGAGCCATCCACCCCGCTTGCCGATCGGGGTGCGGACGGCCTCGACGATGACTGGGGTGCCCACGGCGGGCTCCTTTCTCTGCAGTTCTCTGCACTCTAAATGCTCTCTGCAAAGTAGAACAGGTTGCCGTCGGCGGCGGCAAGGGTGTGAATCGGTCGGGACGTGCTGATCTCTTGGTCACGGGCCGCGCCTGTGTTTGAATGGTTTTAGAACGTGTTACACATCACGCGAGCGGTACTCGCCAGGCAGGAGAGATAAGTGGCGCAGCCGAACATCCCCGAGGGAATCGACTTCACCGATCCCGACTTGTATGCAGACCGCATGCCCTTCGAAGAGTTCGCCGAACTCCGGAAGACGGCACCGGTGTGGTGGAACAAGAAGTCGCCCGACAAGGGGGGATTCCACGACGACGGGTTCTGGGTGGTTTCCCGCCACGAGGAGGTCCGTGAGGTCTCCCGCCGGAGCGACGTGTTCTCCAACTGGGAGAACACCGCGATCCCGCGGTTCAACGACGACATGCCCCGAGAGGCTATCGAACTGCAGCGCCACGTCCTGCTGAACAAGGACGCGCCCGAGCACACCAAGCTCCGCAAGCTCGTTGCCCGTGGCTTCACCCCGCGCGCCATCAACGGTCTGCGCGACGAACTCGACCGCCGCGCGAAGTCCATCGTCCAGGATGCGTGCACCGCCGGTCAGGGCGACTTCGTCACCCAAATCGCCGCGGAACTGCCCCTGCAGGCCATCGCGGACCTCATCGGTGTCCCGCAGGAAGACCGCTCGAAGATCTTCGAATGGTCCAACCAGATGACGGGCTACGACGATCCCGACAACACCGCCGACCCGGCGGCGGCGTCGATGGAGGTGCTCGGCTACGCCTACCAGATGGCGGCCGACCGCAAGGCGAACCCGGCGGACGACATCGTCACCGCCTTGATCGAGGCCGACATCGACGGCGACGAACTCGCTCCCGAGGAGTTCGGCTTCTTCTTCATCGTGCTCGCTGTTGCCGGCAACGAGACCACCCGCAACGCGATCACGCACGGCATGGCGGCGTTCCTCGACAATCCCGAGCAGTGGGAGATCTTCAAGCGCGACCGCCCGAAGACCGCTGCCGACGAGATCATCCGCTGGGCCACGCCGGTCACGTCCTTCCAGCGCACCGCACTCGAGGACACCGAACTCGGCGGGCAGGCGATCCGCAAGGGCGACCGCGTCGTGATGCTGTACGCGTCGGCGAACAACGACGAAGAAGTCTTCGAGAAGCCGCGTGAGTTCGACATTCTGCGCGACCCGAATCCGCATCTGGCGTTCGGCGGCACAGGTGCGCACTACTGCCTCGGCGCGAACCTCGCGCGCATGGAGGTCGATCTGATCTTCGGAGCGATCGCCGACCACATTCCCGACATCACGAAGATCGGTGATCCGCGTCGCCTGCGGTCCGGGTGGCTCAACGGAATCAAGGACTTCGAGGTGGACTACAAGACGTCGGGTGGATGCCCGGTGAAGCACTGACACACGGCAGTGTCGCGGGCCCCCACACCTTCAGGTGCGGGGGGCCGCCTCGTCCGGGCCACCTGAGGGATGGTCAGGGCGCGGTGGTCAGAGACGGGAATGTCCGGCGGCCGTCGCGTGTTCAGGGCTCGAGCCGGTGCAGATCGTCCACCGTGTCGACGTCTCCGGCATCCGCGAGGGTGGTGCAGTCCAGACGCCGTACCCGGTCGCGGTGGTGCGCAAGGTAACTGCGGGCGCCCTCGTCCGCGGTGGCCTGCCGGGCCGCTGCGACCGCGTCGGCACGGTCGAACACGACCGGATGACCGGGCCGGTCGTCGAACACCGGCAGCGTCACCGTTCCGCCGTGGTGTTCGCCCAGTACGTGCCGGACCAGTTCGGCGGTGATGCCGGGGAAGTCCACGACGGTGAGCGCCACCGTGGCGTGACCGCCAGCAGCGTCGACGCCGCGGCGCAGCGACGTCGACATCCCGGTGCTCCACTCCGGATTGACCACCACGGTGCTATCCGGCGGACACGCCGCGGCGACCTCGTCGGCGTACGCACCGAGCACCACGATCACCTCGTCGCACCCGCCGTCGGCGAGCGCGGTGGTCACGGTATGCAGCAGGGGACGGCCGCGGTGGGGCAGGAGCGCTTTCGCGCGCCCACCCAATCGCGAGCCGTCCCCTGCTGCGAGAACGATTCCGGCGGTGCTCATCCCCCGACTCTACGAGGGACCGGCCCTACGGGGCCGGACGTACCGTCTTCATGGCTCGGTCCATCTCCCAGAACGCCCGCAGCGACACGATCTTGCCGTCGCCGTTCACCCGGTAGACGAAGGCCCCCTCGGCATCGATGATGTTCCCGGCCATCGTGGTGCGAATGGTGCCGATATTGACGCACTCGTCACCGCACACCAGCACGTCGTCGATGAGGAACTCGAGCTTGTCGGTGTTGGCGATCGTCATGTCGTAGAACGCGGCGATGGCATCGCGGCCCGTGTGCCCCTTGCCTTCCGGGTCGAATCCCGACGGCCCCACCGGGTCTTCGACGCACGCGTCGTCTGCGAAGACCGCGAGCCACTCGTCCTTGCGTTTGCCGCTGGCTGCCGTTTGCGACGCGCGCGCCGCCACCCGTGCGGGGTGTTCCTCGCTCATGCCGCATCCTTTCCGTGGATGTACTTGTCTGCGAACTTCCGCAGCGATTCCTGTTTCGCCTCGAGGGGGGAGTCGAACCCGTGGCCGTCGAAGATCCACGGCACCACGATGATGTCGGTGACGCCCGCATCGGCCAGCTCGGCGTAACCGGACGAACCGAACCGATCGACACACACAGCCTGGATCTCGAACGGCACGTCGGACCGCCCGTATTCGTCGCGCAGGACCCGCAGCCGGTCGATGACCGCCACCAGGTCGTCGAACCCGATCATGGCCGACGTCCAGCCGTCACCGACCCGTGCGGCACGACGCAGCGCGATATCGGTGTGCCCACCCACGTAGAGCGGCACCGGGGTACTGGGAGCCGGACTCATCTGAAGCCGGTCGAATTCGAAGAACTCGCCGTGATGCTCGACCATGCCGCCACCGAGAATCAGCTTCAGCACATCGATCATTTCGTCGACGCGCTTGCCGCGCCGGGCATATGGGACGCCGCACCACTCGAATTCTTCCGGTGCCCAGCCGATGCCGACACCGAGACCGAACCGGTCTCCCGTCAGGTTGGCGACGGACCCGACCTGGCGAGCGAGCAGGACGGGGTTGCGCGACCCCAGCTTCAGCACCTGGGTATAGAACCGGATGGTCGAGGTCGCTGCGCCCATCGCGGCCGCGGCGATCAGCGGATCCACCCACGGCGTGTCCGCCGTCCACATCCGCGACCCGTCCGGGGTGTACGGATAGTCGACGGTCTGCTTCTCCATGTAGAACAGTGAGTCGGGAAGGGCGATCGACGAGAACCCGCACTCCTCCGCGGTGCGCGCGATACCGCTCAACTGATCGAGCGGCGTCATTGCGACCCCGACGGTGAAATCCACCATGTGACGCTCCTAGTTGGTGGGGCGGTCGGAAGAGACCACCCACATCGAGAAGTACTGGGAGCCGCCACCGTACGCGTGACCGAGTGCTTTGCGGGCACCGTCGACCTGGTGATCTCCGGCCTTGCCCATCACCTGGATCGCGGCCTCGGCGAAACGGATCATCCCGGATGCGCCGATGGGGTTGGAGCAGAGCACACCGCCGGACATGTTGATCGGCAGTTGTCCCCCGATGGCGGTTTCACCGGACTCGGTCAGCTTCCAGCCCGATCCCTGCGGAGTGAATCCGAGGTTCTCGAGCCACATCGGCTCGAACCAGGAAAAGGGGACGTAGATTTCGGCGCAGTCGATTTCGGTGAGCGGATCGGTGATGCCCGCCTGCTTCCACAATGCCGCTGCCGCGTCCCGGCCGGCCTGGGGGTCGACCTGGTCGCGGCCCGCGTACGTCGTGGGTTCGGTCCGCATCGCGGTGGCGTGGATCCATGCCACCGGGCGCCCGGCGGCCTCTGCCGCGGCGGCGCTGTCGGCATCACCGATCACCACGGCACACGCGCCGTCCGACGACGGGCAGGTTTCGTCGTAGCGGATGGGGTCCCACAGCATCTGCGATGCCTGAACCTTCTCCAGGGTGATGTCGGGCTGCCTGAGGTGTGCGTACGGGTTCTTCGCACCGTTGAGCCGGTCTTTGACCGCCACCATCGCGCCCACGTGCTCCGGGGCGCCGGACCTGCGGATGTAGGAGCGGACGTGCGGGGCGAAGTAGCCGCCCGCGCCCGCACCGACCGGCATCGTGAACGGCACCGGTGTCGACAGCGCCCACATCGCGTTGGATTCGGACTGCTTCTCCCACGCCACCGCGAGGACTCGGCGGTGGACGCCGGACTGCACCATGCTCGCCGCGACGTTGGCGGTGGATCCTCCCACCGATCCCGCCGTGTGTACGCGCAGCATCGGTTTGCCGGTGGCGCCGATCGCATCGACCATCGACAACTCGGGCATCATGACGCCCTCGAACAGGTCGGGTGCCTTGCCGATGATGACGGCGTCGATGTCGTCCCAGCCCACCTGGGCGTCGAGCATGGCGCGGTCGATCGCCTCGCGCACCAGGCCGGACATCGATACGTCGTGACGCTTGGCGACGTAATGGGTCTGCCCGGTGCCCAGGACAGCTGCGGGTTGCTTGGCCATCAGTTACGTCCCTCCAGGACAGCTACCAGATTCTGTTGCAGCAGTGCGCCACTCGTCGCGTGGGCCAGCGCGCGACCCGCTGTCCCGTTCATGATCGCTTGTGCGGCGTAACCGATTCGCTCGAGGCCGCCGGAGAACATCGCGTTGCCGCTGAGCGGACCGCCCGACGGATTGACGGCGGTGTCGTCGCCGAGTCCGATCTCCTCGCGCAGGATGAGTTCCTGATGGGTGAACGGGGCGTGCAGTTCGGCGACGTCGAACGCGGTGTCGCCGCCCGTCACGGCGCGTGCCGCGGCACGCGCGGACGGCGCGGTGGTGAGGTCGGCGGCGCCGAAGTTCGGCGAGTCGATCCGATGCTCGATTCCGGTGATCCAGGCGGGGTTCTCGCACAGTTCGCGTGCGCGGTCTCCTGTGGCCAGAACGATTGCGGCGGCGCCGTCGGTGACGGGAGCGCAGTCGTGCTTCCGGAGCGGGTCGGCGATGTACGGGCGGGACAGGAGTTCGTCGATGTCGAGGTCGCCGGAGAGCTGGGCCTTCGGGTTGTTCTTCGCTGCGGCGAGAGAGCGCACGGCTACTTCGGCCATCTCCCGATCCGTCCACTTCCCGGATTCGAGACCCATCCGGGCCTGCAGGCCGGCGAGGGAGACGGAGTCGACGCCGAGCGGCGCGACGAGATACGGATCGAGTTGCAGCGAGAGTGTCCGCCGCAGGGTGCCGGCCGACGACTTGCCGAAGCCGTAGACCAGTGCGGTGTCCACTTCGCCGGTGATGAGTTTGACCCACGCCTCGTAGAGCGCCCATGCGGCGTCCATCTCGACGTGTGACTCGTTGATGGGCGGGACGGCGCCGATGGCGTCGATGGCCGAGATGAACGAGAAGGCGCGCCCGGCCAGGTAATCCGAAGACCCGGAGCACCAGAAGCCGATATCGGACTTCGTGATGCCGAGCTTGTCGTAGAGCTCCTGGAAACAGGGGACGAGCATCTCGACACCGTTGGTGGTGCCGAATGTCTCGCGCACGTGGGGGGCGTGCGCGAAGCCGACGACTGCAATGTCTGTCATGGTGCTCGACGCTCCTAGAGGTGGTGTTTGAAGGTGTCGAACTCGGCGTCGGGCTCGCCGGTCGGGCGGAAGTATTCGATGTTGCGCAGCGTGTGGTCCCACTCTTCCCGCGGTCGCCACTTGGCCTCGACACGCATTCCCATGCGCACGTCGGTGGCCTCGCACTCGAGGATGAGGTGGAGGAACGGGATGTCGGCACCGTCGAGCAGCACATATGCGGCGACGTAGGGAGGCTTGATCTGCTGGCCCATGAACGGCACGTTGACGATGCAGAACGTCGTGACGGTGCCCTTGTCGGGTAACTCGACCGGTTCCTTGGTGGGGACGCCGTCGGTGGGGCTCGCCCCGCGCGGCGGCACGTACACCTTCTCACCGGGACCCGTGCGGCCGCCGATGATCTTGCCTTCCTTCAATCCCCGGAGATACCAGGATTCTTCGGGTGACGCGCTGTGCCGGTAGTCCAGGTCGACGGGAGTGGTGATCATCGAGACGGGCTCGCCGGGCTCGGACGGTGTGTCCGCGGTCGCTTCACCGGGCTCGAAGGCCGCGATGTCGTGGATTCCGCCGGCGCGTTCGGAGGCCCAGCGGACCCGGACGCGCATGCCGGTGTCGATGTCGTCGGGGGAGGCGACGTCCACTGCGTGGAGCATCGAGGTGTCGGCACCGTCGAGGCGGACGAGAGCCCATGCGAAAGGCCGGTCGAAGGGCTGGCCCGGCAACGGGTCCGCATTCCACGTCCAGCTGACGACGGTTCCCGTCAGGCCCACCTCGACGAAATCGGTGAGCGGTTCATGGGTGACGGGGTCGTATTCCGGGGGCGGGACGAAGATCCTGCCGTCGGATCCGCGCGCACCGACGATGCGACCGTCGCGCAGTCCGGTGACGAACGCGCCCACGGTCGGCCCGGTGGATCGTGTGTAGTCGAACTTCAGATTCAGCGGTGCACTCAGCGGTGGCTCGGCGACCGCACTCTTTCCCAGGCTCACAAGTTCGAGTAGAACAGGTTCTAGTGTTGCTGGCAAGGGTACCGTGTGATCTGCACCTTGCCGCGCTTGGTCCGACCCGAAAGGCGTGCAATGAAACTGGGACTGCAACTGGGATACTGGGGTGCGCAACCACCGGGCAACGGACCGGAACTCGTTGCAGCAGCCGAAGCCGAGGGGTTCGATGCGGTGTTCGCAGCCGAGTCGTGGGGCTCGGATGCGTTCACCCCGCTCGCATGGTGGGGGTCGGCGACCGACCGGGTGCGGCTGGGTACCTCCGTCGTCCAGATCTCGGCGCGTACGCCGACCAGTTGCGCGATGCACGCGCTGACACTCGATCACCTCTCGGGCGGCCGGCACATCCTCGGTCTCGGTGTATCCGGTCCACAGGTGGTCGAGGGCTGGTACGGCGCGCCGTTCGAGAAGCCGCTCGCGCGAACCAGGGAGTACGTCTCGATCATCCGTCAGGTGCTGGCCCGTGAAGCGCCGGTCACGAGTCCGGGGCCGCACTACCCGCTCCCGTACACCGGAGCCGGAGCCACCGGACTCGGGAAACCGCTCAAGCCCATCACCCACCCGTTGCGTTCGGACATACCCATCTGGCTGGGCGCCGAGGGTCCCATGAATGTCGCACTCACCGCGGAGATCGCCGACGGGTGGCTCGCCATCTACTACACGCCGCGGCTCGCACCGATGTACAACGAATGGCTCGACGAAGGGTTCGCCCGTGCCGGCGCACGTCGCACGCGCGAGGACTTCGAGATCGCCGCGACGTGCCAGGTGGTGGTGACCGACGACCGTGAGGGCACCGTCGCCGCGATGAAACCGGTGACGGCGTTGTATGTCGGAGGGATGGGAGCGCCCGAGCTGAACTTTCACGCGCAGGTGTACCGGCGCATGGGGTACGGCGACGTCGTCGACGAGGTCACCGAACTTTTCCGCGCCGGCCGCAAAGACGAAGCAGCCGCGGCGATTCCGGACGAGATGGTGACCGAGACGATGATCGTCGGTGACCTGGCAGAGGTGCGCGAGGGGGTGCGCAGGTGGGAGGACGCCGGCGTCACCATGTTGCTCGTCTCGTGCCGCGACGCCGCCCAGATCAAGGAGCTGGCCTCGGCCGTGCTGCAGTGACCGGGGCGGCTGTCGCGCACGCACCTCAGGACGAGTAGGCCGCCTTCAGCTTCCCCTTCACGAGCTTGCCCGTGGGAGTGCGGGGAAGCCGGTCGACGAAGTCCACCGACCTCGGCACCTTGAAGTGCGCGACCCGCTCTCGAACATACGAGAGCAGTTCCTCGGCGAGCTCCGGGGATTCGGTGGCATCCGGGGACAGTTCCACCACCGCCTTGACCTCCTCACCCATCTCCGGGTGGGGGACGCCGATGACGGCGACGTCGTCGATGGCGGGGTGAAGCGCGAGGACGTTCTCGATCTCCTGCGGATAGATGTTCACGCCGCCCGAGATGATGGTGAAGGACTTGCGGTCGGTCAGGTACAGGAACCCGTCCTCGTCGAGGTACCCGAGATCCCCCACCGTCGTCCACGTCGGATGCTCGGGATGCTGTGCGGTCGAGGTCTTCTCGGGATCGTTGTGGTAGGTGAAGGGCACGTGATCGGCTTCGAAGTAGATCGTTCCGATGTCGCCGGCCGACAGCACCGTGCCGGCGTCGTCGCAGATGTGGGCAGGGCCGATGACGCTCTTGCCCACCGAGCCGGGATGGTCGAGCCATTCCTGGCTGTTGATGAACGTGATGCCGTTCGCTTCGGTCGAGCTGTAGTACTCGTAGATCACGGGGCCGAGCCAGTCGATCATGGCGCGCTTGACGTCGGGTGGGCACGGCGCTGCGGCATGGATGAGTACCCGCAGGCTCGAGAGGTCGTGGCGGACCCGGATCTGCGGGTCGAGTTTGAGCATGCGCACGAACATCGTCGGGACCATCTGCCCCGCGGTCACGGAGTACTCCTCGATGTGGCGCAGCGCGGTCTCGGGGTCGAACTTCGACGCGAGCACCACCGTGCCGCCGAGCGCGTGGACCGCCGCACCCCAACGCAGGGGCGCGGCATGGTAGATCGGTGCGGGGGAGTAATAGACGTCGGCGTCGCTGATGCCGAACATGTACTGCGCCACCATCACCAGCGATTCACCCGGTTCGTCCACGCGGCGGTCGGGCAACGGCGGCTGGATCCCCTTGGGAAATCCGGTGGTGCCCGACGAGTAGAGCATGATCGCGCCGGACGGTTCCTCGTCGAGTCGTGGTCCGGCGCTCGCGATCGCATCCTCGTACGACTCGAAGCCGCGAACCGCGCCGCCGAAGGCGAGCCGGGCCGACCGGGCGGCAACCGTGTCTCCGACGTGTTCGGCCAGGTCGCCGAGAGTCGCCGAGACGACGAGCGCCTTCGCGCCGCTGTCCTCGACGATGTAGGCGACTTCACCGGCAGTGAGATGGCTGTTGACCGCCGTGATGTAGAGGCCCGAACGCAGTGCTGCCCAGAAGACCTCGAAGGCTTCGACCCGGTTGTCCGTGAGCAATGCGACGACGTCGCCCGGCCGGAGTCCCGCGTCGTGCAGTACCCGTGCCAATGCCGCCGAACGGTCGTCCAATTCGCGATAGCTCAGGCTGCGGTCGCTGTCGGCGAGAACGACAGCGATTTTGTCGGGTGTGTTGCGCGCGTGGACGCCGGGGTACATGGGGCTCCTTACCGCCTGCACGAACAGTGCAGGCCTGTGTCCTGGATCACAACGGAACGTAGCAGAGGCCGGGATGTCGGTGTGGTCCAGGTCTCACATGCTCGTAAGGCCGCGCAGACGAGCGCGCCCGCGCACGAAGTTGTGCGCGGGGCGCGTCGCCGGTTCGATGGGGAATCAGGCTCCGGTGAACTTCGGGGGCCGTTTCTCGGCGAAGGCACGGGGACCTTCTTTTGCGTCGGCACTCTTGAAGACCGCGGCACCGAGTTCGGCGTCGATCCGGAACGCCTCTTCCTCGTGGAGGCCCTCGGAATCGCGAATCGTGCGCAGGATGGCCTGGACGGCGACCGGACCGTTGTTCGCGATGGTCTCCGCGATCTCGAGTGCCTTGTCGAGTGCGGTGCCGTCGGGGACCACGTAACCGATGAGCCCGATCTCCTTGGCTTCGGGCGCCTTGATGTGCCGGCCGGTGAGCAGGATGTCCGCTGCGATCGTGTACGGAATCTGGCGGACGAGGCGCACGGCGGAACCGCCGAGGGGGAACAGTCCCCACTTCGCTTCGGAGACGCCGAATTTGGCGCTTTCGCCGGCGACCCGGATGTCGGTGCCCTGCAGGATTTCGGTGCCACCCGCGATGGCCGCGCCTTCGACTGCGGCAATGAGGGGCTTGGTCAGCCGGCGGCCTTTGAGGAGGGCGGGTAAGCGGGACAGGTCCCAGCCACCGCCCTCGAACTTGTCACCCGGTGCCGACTGGTTCATCGCCTTGAGGTCGGCGCCTGCGCAGAAAGCGCCGCCGGCACCGGTGAGGATCGCGACGCGGATCTCGGGATCGCTGTCGACTCGATCCCAGGCGTCGGACATGATCGCCATCATTTCGCCCGACAGCGCGTTGCGTGCCTCCGGCCGGTTGAGCGTCACGATGAGAACGTGACCGCGTTGCTCCACGAGGCAGTGGGGAGCGCGGGACGAAATGTCCGAATCGGCTGCGCCGGGGGCTGCGGGAGAGGACACTGGGGACTCCTGGCGGGTGTTGTGAAATAGGTCTCAGTAAAGTCTTGTCAATAACGGTAACACGTTCTACTTTTGTGGCGTGCCCCTTAACATCGCAGACCTCGTCGAGCACGCAATCGACCTCGTTCCCGACCGTGTCGCACTGGCCTCGGACGGCAGGGAGGTCACCTACGGACAATTGGAGGAACGAGCCAACCGACTCGCCAACTACCTGGCCGAACAGGGTGTCCAGCCCGGTGACAAAGTCGGGATCTACTCCCGCAACACCATCGAGGCCGTCGAGGCGATGGTCGCGGTGTTCAAGATCCGGGCCGTCATGGTCAACATCAATTACCGGTATGTCGAGAACGAGTTGCAGTACTTGTTCGACAATTCCGATACGGTCGCCCTCATTCACGAGCGCCGGTACTCGGACAAGGTCGCCAACGTTCTGCCGTCCACGCCGCTGGTCCAGACCGTCGTGGTGATCGAGGACGGCACCGACGGCGACTTCTCGTCGTACGGAGGGGTCGAGTACGAGACCGCGCTGGCCGGGAGTTCGGCCGAGCGCAACTTCGGTGAGCGCAGCCCCGACGACCTGTACATGCTCTACACCGGCGGCACCACCGGCCATCCCAAGGGCGTCATGTGGCGCCACGAGGATGTCTGGCGCGTGCTCGGTGGCGGCATCAACTTCATGACCGGCGAGTGGGTGAAAGACGAGTGGGAACTCGCCAAGCAGGGTGCCGAGAACCCCGGGCTCGTGCGGTATCCCATTCCCCCCATGATCCACGGCGGCGCGCAGTGGGCGCTGTTCCAGTCGCTGTTCAGCGGCGGCAAGGTCGTCATGCACCCCGAGTTCTCGGGCCACGAGGTATGGCGAATCATCGACGAACACAAGGTCAACGTCATCTTCATCACCGGTGACGCGATGGGCCGCCCGATGCTGGACGCACTCGAAGAGGGCAACCCGAAGACGGGTCAGCCGTACGACCTTTCGACCCTCTTCGCGATGGCGTCGAGTGCCGCGCTGTTCTCTCCTTCCCTCAAGGACCGCTTCCTGGAGCTGCTTCCCGGCAAGGTGCTCACCGACTCGATCGGCTCGTCCGAGAGCGGGTTCGGCGGTCTCGGAATCGTGGAGAAGGGCAAGACCCGCGGCGGCGGCCCCACGGTGAAGATCGACGAGTCGACCACGGTGCTCGACGAAGACGGCAACCCCATCGCTCCCGGCTCGGGGCAGGTCGGCCTGATCGCGCGCAAGGGAAACATCCCCCTGGGCTACTACAAGGACGAAGAGAAGACGAAGGCGACGTTCCGCGAGTACAACGGCGTCCGTTACTCGATCCCCGGCGACTACGCCCGGGTCGAGGAGGACGGCACCGTCACGATGCTCGGGCGCGGTTCGGTCTCGATCAACAGCGGCGGCGAGAAGATCTACCCCGAAGAGGTCGAGGGCGCGCTCAAGCAGCACCCGGCTGTCTTCGACGTGCTCGTGGTCGGCGTGCCCGACGATCGGTTCGGCGAACGGGTCGCCGCGGTGATCGCGCTTCGGCAGGGCCACACCGCGACTCTCGACGAATTGGTCGCGAGCGCCCGCACCAAGATCGCGGGCTACAAGGTGCCGCGCAGCGCATGGTTCGTCGACGAGATCAAGCGCTCGCCGGCGGGCAAGCCCGACTACCGGTGGGCCCACGAGCAGACCGAAGGGCGCCCCGCCGACGAGCACTGCACCCCGAGCGCTTCCGGCGCGGTGGGCTGAGAGGCAGGGAGATGCAGACCAGCCTCGGCCGGAAGCTCGGAATCGACTATCCGATCTTCGGGTTCACTCCCTCCGAACACGTCGCCGCGGCCATCAGTCGGGCCGGCGGACTCGGTGTCCTCGGATGCGTGCGCTTCAACGACGCGGAGGAACTCGACGCCGTCCTGACCTGGATGGACGAGAACACCGACGGCAAGCCGTACGGCGTGGACATCGTGATGCCGGCCAAGGTGCCCACCGAGGGCACCGCGGTCGATCTCGACAAACTGATCCCGGCGGAACACCGCGCGTTCGTCGACCGGACCCTCGCCGAACTCGGTGTTCCTCCACTGTCCGATGACGTCGAGCAGGCGAGCGGTGTACTCGGCTGGCTGCATTCGGTAGCGCGCTCCCACGTCGACATCGCTCTGGGGCACAGGATTTCGCTGATCGCGAATGCTCTGGGTTCGCCCCCGAAGGATGTCATCGACCTCGCTCACGAGAAGGGAGTGCCGGTCGCGGCATTGGCGGGGGCGGTGGAGCACGCGCGCCGGCACGTCGAGAACGGTGTCGACATCGTGATCGCCCAGGGATACGAGGCCGGAGGGCACACCGGTGAGGTGGCGTCGATGGTGCTCTGGCCCGAGATCGTCGATGCCGTCGGCGATTCCGCGTCGGTACTTGCCGCGGGCGGCGTCGGGTCCGGCAGGCAGGTTGCGGCCGCATTGGCGCTGGGGGCCGGCGGGGTCTGGATGGGTTCGTACTGGCTCACCGCCGCGGAATACAAACTCGGCTCCGCGGCCGACGGCCCGTCGTCGATCCAGCGGGCGCTGCTCGGTGCGACGTCGTCCGACACGGTGCGGTCGCGCATCTATTCGGGCAAGCCGGCGCGACTGCTCAAGACCAAGTGGACCGAGGCGTGGTCGCGGCCGGACGCACCGTCGCCGCTGCCTATGCCGCTCCAGAACATTCTCGTCAGCGAGGCACACCAGCGCATTTCGGCCGCGAACGACCCCGAGGTCGTCGCAATGCCGGTGGGTCAGGTGGTGGGCCGAATGAACGACATCCGTCCCGTCGCCGACATCATGAACGAACTTGTCACCGGCTACGACCAGGCGGTCGATCGTCTGAACGAAGCCCGATAGTCCGGGGGGATGGAACTGTGCCCGGGAGGTGAATCCCCCCGGGCACAGTCATGTCCGACTACGGCCGCCCCGGAGCGGAGGCGACCGGCGGCACGCTTCACCGCCGGGCCTCCCCACCCCGGTCCGGCTGTGAGGGACATTATGGGCCGATGACCGAACAACGCTGGCAACGAATGTCCGAATGGCCCTTGATGGTGACAGCTCTCGCGTTCCTGGGCGCGTACGCATGGACGGTTGTCGGCAGACCTGTCGGTGCGTCGGCCGGGATTGCAGAGTTCGTGATGTGGAGTACATGGGCGCTGTTCGCCGCTGACTTCGTGGTGCGGTTGTTCCTGGCAGATCAACCGGCGCGGTGGCTTCTACGGCATCTTCACGAATTGGCGATGGTCGTTCTTCCGATGTTCCGCCCGTTGCGTCTGCTTCGTCTCCTGACGTTGCTGGGCGTGATGCAACGCTCTGCCGGCACGGCTGTTCGAGGGCAGGTGGTCGCCTACGCAGCAGGGTCGACGATACTGCTGCTGATTATTTCGTCGCTTGCGATGCTCGACGCCGAACGGGGCGCCCCCGAAGCTTCGATCGAGACCTACCCCGAGGCGTTGTGGTGGTCGGCGGTGACGGTTACCACGGTGGGCTACGGGGATTTCTCCCCGGCGACGAGTACCGGACGGCTGATCGCCGTGGCGTTGATGATCGCGGGAATGGCCTTGTTGGGCGTCATCACCGCGACGCTTGCATCCTGGCTCGTCGAGCGAGTCGCGGAGCAGGACGAGCTGAACCAGGCCGCCACGCGGTCGCAGGTTTCGGATTTGGCTGCAGAGATAGCGGCATTGCGTAAGGAATTGAACCGCTCCGAGTTGCGGTGACACGACACTCTGTCGTGTATCCCTCGAGGCCGAGCGTGAGCGCGCGGGCGGGCTCCGGTGATCCGCGATTCGACGGATGCGAGGATTCCGATGGGTTGCCGTCCGGCGACGGGGCTGGGCCGGCCCGACGTGGACTGCGCTCTGTCTTCTACTTGCGGACCAGAATCGTGAGCAGCGCCTGAATCTGCTCGACCGTGGGGGAGGGCAATCCGTCGCGGCCGTACACGAATCCGATCCCCGCGTACACCAGTGTCCCGGCGCGGACCCGTGCCTCGTCCTTGTCGAAACCGAGTTCGAGGAACGCGTTCTCGACCACCGTCATGATTCTCTGATCGAGGGCGCGCACGGATTCGGCGACCTGCGGGTCGCTCCGCGCCCACTCGCGCACCGCCACCTCGGCCTCCCAGGCGCGGTCGTCGACGAGCATCGTGCCCATGCGCGTCAGCCGTTCCCGGACGGGCAGTTCTTCGACGCTCGTCAGGCCGCGGGCAGCGTCGTTGTCTTGTGAGGTGTACCGGGTGGCGATGGCCTTCATCAGGTCGTCGATGTCGGTGAAGTGCCAATAGAAACTGCCCTTGGTGACGCCGAGTTCGTCGCACAATCTGGAGATCTTCACGGCAGTGCGGCCTTCGGTGACGAGCAACTGCAACCCGGCCGCGGTCCAGTCGTCGAGGGAAAGCCGGGGGCGCCGCCCGGACCGCGAGCCGTCCTTCGTCGGTTGCTGCGCCACGGGGTCGTCACCTCTTGTCTCTCGCTGTACGCGTCGAGCGTACATGTCGCGGGAAAAGAGAAGGTGGGCGAGCGATACCGCGCACCCCGGGAGGGTATCGAACGGCCTTCCGGCACACTGTAATACAGATCATCATGTCGACTACAGCGATCGCGGCCAGGACGGAACGTTGACCACACCATACCGTATGGTATTGTGACGGCAGTCACGAAATGTGCTCCCTTCTCGGCTGCGGTCGCGTGAAAACGGAAGCCTGGTCCATGCGGAATATCAGTCGCAGAACTCTTCTCGCCGGAATCGCAGCCGGCGCCGGCGCAAGCGCGCTGGTCGGCGGTCGTGCGGTCGCCGACAGCCCCGACCTGCCCCGTCCTATGCTTTTCCCGTCGCCCCGGCTGACGCCGTTCGTCGACGACCTTCCCATCCTCCCGAGGCTCGAGGGCTCGTCGCTGACGATCGACGCGGTGAGCGCGACACACAGCTTCCACCGCGACCTCGCGCCCGGTCCGACCCTGGCCTACGGAGACAGCACGTATCTCGGTCCGGTGATCACCGCGCACCGCGGACAGGAAACGGCGATCGAATACCGGAACCGGATCACTGTGCATCCGTTTGCTGCCGACGTCGACACCACCCTGCACGGGCTGAGCGAGCGGGACCGCACCGAGGTGCCCACATCGATGCACCTGCATGGCGGCGTGACGCCTCCCGAATTCGACGGTCACCCTCAGAAGATCGCGCGACCGGGAGAGGGATCGACGTACCGCTTCCCGAACAGGCAGGATGCGGCCGGGCTCTGGTACCACGACCACGCCATGGCTGTTACGCGCCTGAACGTCTATGCCGGGCTGGCGGGTGTGTACCTGCTCCGCGACGACTACGACACCGGAGAACGCGGCAACCCGCTCGGACTGCCGGCCGGTGAGTTCGAACTCGAACTGGTACTGCAGGAGAAGATCGTCCACGGCGACGGACGCCAGAGCATCCGCTCCACCCCGATCGTTCCGCAGGGTAGGTGGGAAGGCGGCGCGGTCGGTGACGTCGGCGTCGTCAACGGCAAGATCTGGCCCGAGGCGCGGGTGGCACGGGGCCTCTACCGACTGCGGTTGGTCAATGCCGCGTCCTTCAGTGTGTGGGATCTGCGTTTTTCCAACGGCATGCCGTTCTGGGTCATCGGGATGGAAGGCGGACTGCTCGACGCTCCCGCACCGACCACCCACGTACGGCTGGCACCGGGCGAACGCGTAGACCTGCTGGTGGATTTCGGCATGCTCGAACCCGGCGCCACCGTCGAACTCCGCAACACCGAATCGGCCGCACCCCAAGCCGCCCAGATCGGTGCCGTGCACATGCCGATGTTTCTGCGTTTCCGGGCCGAGGCCGCGCGCGGCTTCACCGGACCGGTACCGGACCGACTGCGCGGCGGCACCGGGCAACCGCCGATCGTGGGAGCCACGCCGGAACCCGCGCACATTCGCAACGTGTCGCTGAGTCAGCCGTCGGACGTACGGCTACCCCCGTCGATCATGTCGCTCAACAATCTCAGATTCCACAGCGACGATATCGAGATGCCCCGGCAGGGCACCGTCGAGCAGTGGAACATCGTCAACGCGACACCCGACCCGCACCCGATCCACCTGCACCTCGTGCACTTTCGCGTCGTGGGACGCCAGGCGATCGACACCCTCGCGATGTGCGCGCGGCAACCGCAGCCGCCGATCGGCACCAAGTGGACCCCCGACGCCGATCCGTTCGTCGTGGAACCACTGCGTGGCCCCGAGCCGTGGGAGACCGGATACAAGGACACCGTGATCTGTGATCCGAATTCGGTGACCCGCATCGTCGCCTACTTCCCGACCGCCGACGAACTGGGCTTCGATCCCGACGCGACGTTCCCGGCTGCGGTCGGCACCGCAACGACCGAGAGTGCCGGGCACCACGAACACAAGGAACACCGGGACGACCACCGGTTGCAGGGCTACGTGTGGCACTGCCACGTCCTCGACCACGAAGACCACGACATGATGCTCGAGTATCGGACGGTGCGATGAACCCCACGACAGGCCCCGAACCCCGCGACCACTTCCAGCGCATTCCCTACGAACCGGCGACGGACGGCCGCGTCGAGATGCACTCCGGTCTGAGCCGCCACTATCCGACGCTCCACGGCAACCTCGTAGCGGCACCCGGATACTCACGCGAGGTCGGCGTGATCATGTGCCATCCGGCGTCGAACTTCCTCAGTCACTTCCTGCTTCGCGCGTTCGCCGGCGCCGGCATCCCGGCGATGGGCCTCAACACCCGGTACGCATCCAACGAACCCGCTCTCATCATGGAGCGCGCGGCGTTCGACCTCGGTACCGGCGTGCGATGGATGACGGACGAACTCGGTTTCGAGAAGGTGGTGCTGCTCGGGTTCAGCGGCGGGGGCTCGCTGGCCTCGTTCTACCAGTCGCAGGCGGAGAACCCCACGGTCACGCAGACCCCCGCCGGCGATCCCGCCCGGTTCGCCGACGCGAAACTGCGCCCCGCCGACGGACTGCTGCTCGTCGGAGCTCACCCCGGACGGGCGCGGGTGCTGCGGCACTGGATCGACGGCGCCGTCGTCGACGAGGCCGACCCGTATGCGACCGATCCCGACCTCGACCTGTACGCGCCGGGCCGGACGGTACCGCTCGACCGCGAGTGGGTCGCCCGCTACCGCGACGCGCAACTCGCCCGGATGCGCCGCATCGACGCGTGGGCTCTCGGGCAACTCGACGAACTGAACCGGATGGGCGCGTCCGACCGTGGGTTCGTGGTGCATCGCACCGTCGGAGACCCGCGGTTCGTGGATACCACCCTCGACCCGTCGGACCGGGAGGCCGGCAGCATGTACGGCGATCCGGCCGCCGCGAACACCGCCGCCGGAGGACTCGCCCGATTCGTAACGGTGCGCAGTTGGCTCAGCACCTGGAGCGTCGACCACACGCACGCCGACGCACTGACCGATCTGAGCAACGTCACTGCGCCGGCGCTCGTGATGAGCCTGCTCGGCGACCAGGCCGCTTTCGCCGAGGATTCGCGTCTCATGCGTGATGCCCTGCCGGGAGAGGCGGAACTGATCGAGATGCGCAACCTCAACCATTACCTGGTGGACCAACCGGGTGGCCTCGATGACGTCGTGAGCCGCCTGACCGGATGGATCCGCCGCACGGTGACAGACGACCGAGCCGAGGAGGCGTCGGCATGACCGGAACACTGGAAACACGCGCATCCGGGGAATCGGATACCCCGGACCGCTGCCCGAGCGCGTTCCCCTACTGGCAGGCGAAGGCCCGGCCCGGTGTCCGGCGGGTACGGGGACTGATTCGCGCCGTGACGGGCTTCGACATCCTTCCCACCGACGAGCAGGCTCGCGCACTGTGCAACGACCTCTACAGTGGCGACCCCACCGCGGAGCGCTTCGTGGACGAGGTCTACCACGGTGACCTCGGCCCCCAGGCGGCCCGCGCACTGCTCGAGCGGGCCCTGACGGAGGGCATCGACTCCGTTCCCGAGGCACCCGACGCGATGAAGGCGCTGTTCGACGAGTTCGAGACCGTCCCCGAATGGGTGCAGCCGGAACTCGTGGAACAGGGCGCCGAGATCTGGCGGCGCTGGGGCACGATGCTGTTCAGCTTCGCAGGTGCGGAAACTCTCGAAATCTATACGGAATCCGCTGTCGCGACACCGCTCTCGCTCGCCGGCGGTTACGCGGGCGACAACGCTCTGCGCCGATTCCTCGAAACCTCGCGGTTCTGGATCGACGTGTCCGAGCCCGGCGCGCTTCTCGCCGCCGGATCGCGCGGCCGGGCCACGGCGCTGAAGGTGCGGATCATGCATGTCTCCGTACGTGCCCGCGTGGCCGGGCACCCCGAATGGGACGCCGCCAAATGGGGACTTCCCATCAGCCAGACCTACATGCTGCTCACGCTCATCGCGGGCAGCGTGACTCCGGGGCTGGCACTGTGGACTCTCGGCTACCACACCACACCGCGAGAAATACGGGCGCTCATCCACTTCCAGAAGTACATGGGCTACCTCCTCGGTGTGCGGACGACCTGGTACCCCGAGACGATCGGCGACAGCGTGCGGACGTTGCTCACCACCGTCGTGTCGCGGTCGTACGACTCGGGGGAGTACGGCAAGGAACTCATCGAGTCGTATCCACAGGCGTTCGCTCCGCGAGAAGGGCAACGTGGTCTCGCCCTGCTCCGTGCGAAATACAATTTCCGCATCAACTCGGTGTACTCGGCGATGTTCATGTCGCCCGGCACCCGGCGGAAATACTCGATGCCGAAGGTGCTGCCGTGGATCCTCATCCCGGTTGTGCGGTTCCCGCTGATCACGCTCATGGAACTCGCCCGGCGATTCGTGCCGGGCGTGGGCACGCTGCACGAGAAGATCATGGTCGTCCACCGGGAGAACTGGTACCGAGCCCAAATGGACGGCCGCGAAGCACAATTCGACGCCAGCGGTGCGCTGCGTCGTTGATCGGACATGCGATCGAGCGGGCGGCTCGACCGCACAGTGTGACAACTACCCCGCCGACACCCGAACTCTTGGAGACAACCCATGCCCGCTCTACAGATCGTCGAAGCCTGGAACGGACCGGGACGCCGTGACGGCGAGATCACCGTCGTCGGACCGAAAGACAATGCCGCTCATCCTTCCAGCGAGAAACACGCCTTCGAACACTGGTATTTCGACGCGCATCTCGACGACGGCCGGATCGTCGTCGCGATGGTGCAGACGCGGGAACTGGTGCACCGCAGACCCGGAGTGGAGATCCACATCTACTCGCCCGACGGGCAGCGCAGGGAGGAGATCCGGCAGTACCGTGACTCGGACCTCACGGTGTCGGAGGAACGCTGCGACGTGCGGGTCGCGCACAACACGGCACGTCTCGTCGGAGAGGACGAGGGCAAGCCGATCTACCGTGTCGCCGTCTCCGAGGGCGGCCTCGGATTCGATCTGACGTTCACCGCCCTGATTCCGCCGTGGATGCCGGGCAGGGGCCGGACGAGTTACAACGACCGCGAGTTCTTCGCCTGGGTCGTGGGCGCGCCTCGGGCCTCTGTCGTCGGCACCGTGACGGTCGACGGCGTCACCACCGAGGTCACCGGTCGCGGCTACCACGACCACAACTGGGGTGTCGGTGACATGAAGCGTGTCATCGACAAGTGGTACTGGGGCCGGCTGTACACCGACGACTTCTCCCTCGTGTACGCGATGGTGCACACCCAGAAGAAATACGGTGCCCACTGGTCGCAGCCGGTGATGATCGCCCGGGACGACCGGATCGTGCTCAGCAACGGCGAGGTCGAGATGACCGAGGGCCCCGCGGTCTTCGACCCGGTCGCCGACCGCACCTATCCGTCGTGGCTGCGGATCCGTGTTCCGGGCTCGCTCGATCTGACGCTCACCGTCCGCGACATCGTGCACGCCCACAATCTTCTCGAAGACGTACCGCTCGCCTCGAGCGCGCTGGTGAAGCCGATCGTCAATCGACTCATCGGCCGCCCGGGGTACTTCCGATTCCGGTCGGATTTCACGATGACGGTCACGGTCGATGGCGAGGAGTACGTCCGTACGGGGACCACACTGCACGAGATGGTCGCGCTCACGTGAGCGGAGGCAGCGACGGTCGCGTGGAGGTCGACGATCCGCCGGGTCTTTCCTATCTGCGGGGATTCGGCAACGAGCATCACAGCGAGGCCGTCGAGGGTGCGCTGCCGTGGGGGCAGAATTCCCCCCAGCGTGCGCCGTACGGTTTGTACGCGGAGCAGCACTCGGCGACCGCGTTCACCGAACCACGCGAACACAACCGCAGAACATGGACCTACCGGATCATGCCGTCTGCCGCGCACGGGCCGTTCGAGCGCGTGGACAGCCGTGGCTGGGTGTCGGCGCCGGTGTCCGGAGGCGTGCTCACCCCCAACCGGATTCGGTGGGATCCGCTGCCTCCACCGGCACCCGGGACGGATTTCGTGGACGGGATCATCACCTACGCCGTCAACGGCGACGTCCACGCCCGCACCGGCATAGCCGTACACCTCTATTCCATGTCGTCGTCGATGACCGACCGGTACTTCGTCGACTCCGACGGGGAACTGCTGTTCGTCCCCCAGGACGGGGAACTGCTGCTCTGCACCGAGTTCGGGCGCCTCGCGGTCGGTCCGGGCGAGATCGCGGTGATCGGCCGTGGCGTGCGCTTCCGCGTCGAGCTGCTGGGGGAACGGGCGTCGGGCTACGTCTGTGAGAATTACGGGTCTGCCTATGCGCTGCCCGAACTCGGCCCCATCGGGGCGAACGGTCTCGCACACGCACGCGACTTCCTCTATCCCACCGCCTGGTACGAGGACCGGAACGGACCTGTCGAACTGGTGAACAAGTTCGGTGGACAGCTCTGGGCGACCGAGCTGGATCATTCCCCACTCGACGTGGTCGCCTGGCACGGCACGCACGGTGCCTACAAGTACGACCTCGGCAGGTTCAACGCGATGACCACCGCGGGGTGGGACCATCCCGACCCGTCGATCTTCACCGTGCTCACCTCCCCGACGCCGATACCGGGCCAGGCGAACGTCGATTTCTGTGTCTTCCCCGACCGGTGGGTGGTTGCCGAGCGCACCTTCCGGCCACCGCATTTCCACCGCAACGTCATGACCGAGTTCATGGGACTCGTACGCGGGCGCCACGATTCGAAGGCCGAGGGGTTCGTACCCGGCGGTGCGTCCCTCCACAACCAGTGGGGCGCGCACGGTCCCGATGCGGAGACGTTCGACCTTGCCACCGCGGCCGACCTGGTACCGGTCAAGCTCGAGAACACCCTCTCGTTCATGTTCGAGACGCGATCGGCGCTCACCGTGACCGACGCCGCCTACCGCTGTGCGCACCGTCAGACGGACTACGACGCGTCGTGGTCCGGGCTCATCCGTCGCTTCACCCCGCCTTCTTCCTGAGGAGTCCCGATGACCGACCTCTCCACCCCCGTCCCCGCCCCCGTCACAATTCCCGACTCCGGCCTGCGTATCGGAGGGCGGACCGTCCCGGCGCAGTCCGGTGCACACTTCTCGTCGATCAATCCGGCGACCGAAGAAGTCGTCGCCGAAGTGGCAGCGGGCGGCGCCGCAGACATCGACGCCGCCGTCGACGCGGCCCGCGACACCTTCGAGTCCGGAGTGTGGTCGCGCATGCCCGGCGCCGAGCGTGGGCGAATCCTCACGCACGTGGCGGATCTCCTCGAACAGCACGCGCCCGAGTTGTCCGCGCTCGAGACAGCGGAGATGGGAAAGCTCTACGCCGACACCGTGGCCGGTGACATTCCCGCTGCCGCCGCGTCGTTCCGTCATTACGCCGGCTGGGCCGACAAGATTGCCGGCGAGGCGATGATCCTTCCGGATGTCGGCCCCCAGCACCGATTCGGATTCACGCTGCGGCAGCCTCTCGGCGTGGTCGGTGCGATCACACCGTGGAACAACCCGACCGTGGTTGCGGCGTGGAAGATCGCACCCGCGCTCGCAGCCGGATGCTCGGTGGTGGTCAAACCCGCGGAGGACGCATCGCTGGCGACGCTCAGGCTGGCCGACCTGCTCGCCGAAGCCGGTGTGCCCGACGGTGCGTTCAACGTCGTTCCCGGGCTCGGTCCCGAGGCCGGTGCTGCGCTCGCCGCGCACACCGGCATCGACAAGATCACCTTCACGGGGAGCCCCGCGGTCGGAAAGACCATCACCTCGCTTGCGGGCGAGAAGTTCCGGAAGGTCACCCTCGAGCTGGGTGGTAAGGCCCCGCAGTTGATCTTCCCGGACGCCGATCTCGACGCGTCGCTGCCGTGGATCGCGATGGGCAACTTCTACCACCAGGGCCAGGTGTGCGCGGCGGGTACGAGGGTGATCGTGCACGAGTCGATGGCCGACCAGGTGGTGGAAGGGCTCGTCGAGTTCGCCCGCAACGCGGTCGTCGGCGACCCCTTCGACCCGGCCAGCACCCAGGGCACGATCGTCAATCGCAAGCAACTCGATCGCATCCTCGGCTACATCGAGAAGGGGCGCAGTGAGGGCGCCCAGCTCGTCACCGGAGGATCCCGCATCGGCGACCGCGGTTTCTTCGTCGAACCCACCGTGTTCCGCGGCACGAACGACCTCACCATCGCGCAGGACGAGATCTTCGGCCCGGTTGCCACGGTCATCACGTTCAAGACCACCGACGAGGCGGTCCGGCTCGCGAACACCACCAAGTACGGCCTCAACGCCTTCATCTTCAGCCAGAACCTCTCCACGGTGCACAGCGTCATCCCGCAGTTGCGGGTCGGAACGGTGTGGGTCAACGGCTGGGGAGTGCCCGACCCGGCGCTACCCTGGGGCGGGCGCGACGCCAGCGGTATCGGCCGCGAACTGGGCCGCAGCGGCCTCGAAGCGTTCACCGAGGAGAAGACGGTTCACCTCGGTTACTGACCGAAGGAACAGGCAACACAGTGCAATCCGGTAACGCAGGTACGCAGGGTGATTCGGCGCAGACGACGGCAGGCACCGGTGCGCTCGCGGACATCAGGGTGCTCGAACTGGGCACCCTGATCGCGGGTCCGTTCGCCGGACGCCTGCTCGGCGACATGGGCGCAGACGTCATCAAGATCGAGGATCCCGCTCGTCCCGACCCGCTGCGTACATGGGGACAGGGCGAGCGGGACGGGCACCGATTCTTCTGGACGGTGCACGCCCGCAACAAGCGCTGCATCACTCTCGATCTGCGCGCTCCAGACGGTCAGGAACTGTTCCGGCGCCTGGTCGCCGAATCGGACGTCATCGTCGAGAACTTCCGGCCGGGCACCCTCGAGAAGTGGGGACTCGGGTACGACGTGCTGTCCGAGATCAATCCGGGCCTCGTCCTGGCCCGCGTGTCCGGGTACGGGCAGACCGGTCCCAAGGCCGGGCACGCGGGTTACGCGTCGGTCGCCGAGGCCGAGAGCGGTCTGCGGCACCTCAACGGCTATCCCGGGCAGGCCCCGCCGCGACTCGCGCTGTCCCTCGGCGACACCCTCGGTGGCATGTTCGCCGTCCAGGGGGTGCTCGCCGCGCTGCTCAGCCGTGAACGCACGGGACGTGGACAGATCGTGGACGTCGCATTGACGGAAGCGTGCTTCGCGGTCCAGGAATCCGTGGTGCCCGACTACGACGCCGCCGGCGTGGTACGGGGCCCGTCCGGCACCCGCCTCGAGGGGATCGCCCCGTCGAATCTCTACCGGACAGCCGACGACATGTGGATCGTCATCGCCGCCAACCAGGACACCGTCTTCCGGAGGCTGTGCGCTGCGATGGACTCCCCGGAACTCGCAGACGACCCGCGTTTCGCCGACCACCTTTCCCGCGGCACCAACCAGGACGAACTCGACGCACTGATCGGGCGATGGGCGGCGACCTGGACGCTCGACGACCTGCTCGCACACCTGTCTGCGGCGGGCGTCGTCGCCGGTCCGGTCAACACGGTCGCGGAAGTGGTGCGCGATCCGCAGTTCCAGGCCCGCGGAATGCTTGTGCCGCACCACGACGAGCGCACGGGCCGCGACGTGCTCGGGCCTGGTGTCGTGCCGGTCCTCGCCGGCACACCCGGATCGGTTCGCATGGCGGGCGCACCGATCGCCGGTTACGACAATGCCGCCGTCTACGGCGACATCCTCGGACTCGCCGAGGCCGAGCAGGACGCGCTCCGCGAGCGCGGGATCATCTGAGTTCGGGCGAGACGCCGCTGGGCATGTTCAATCCGCCGCGCGCACTCTAAAGTGGAACCTGTTCCAGTCTTCCACTGTCTCCCGAGGAGTGCCGAATGCACACGCCCCTTTGCGACGAACTCGGCATCGAGTTCCCCATCTTCGCCTTCACCCACTGCCGTGACGTTGTCGTCGCCGTGTCGAAGGCGGGCGGGTTCGGTGTCCTCGGCGCCGTCGGGTTCACCCCCGAGCAGCTCGAAGTGGAGCTGAACTGGATCGATGAGCACATCGGCGACCGTCCGTACGGCGTGGACATCGTGATTCCGAACAAGTACGAGGGTATGGACACCGACCTCTCGGCCGAAGAACTCACCAAGATGCTGCAGTCGATGGTGCCGCAGGAAACCCTCGATTTCGGGCGCAAGATTCTCACCGACCACGGTGTGCCGCTGCCCGAAGGAGACGATAACGCGTTGCAGCTTCTCGGCTGGACGGAGGCAACGGCCACCCCGCAGGTCGACGTTGCGCTCCAGCATCCGAAGGTCACGCTCATCGCCAACGCACTCGGGACGCCTCCGGCGGACATGATCGCGCACATCCACGAATCCGGGCGCAAGGTCGCCGCCCTGTGCGGATCCCCCTATCAGGCGCGCAAGCACGCCGACGCCGGAGTCGACATCATCATCGCCCAGGGCGGAGAAGGTGGCGGACACTGCGGCGAAGTCGGCTCGATCGTGTTGTGGCCACAGGTGGTCAAAGAGGTTGCGCCGGTACCTGTCCTGGCAGCGGGCGGTATCGGCAGCGGCCAGCAGATCGCGGCCGCCCTGGCGCTGGGCACGCAGGGCACCTGGTCCGGTTCCCAGTGGCTGATGGTCGAAGAGGCCGAGAACACCGCCGTGCAGCAGGCGGCCTACGTCAACGCCACCAGTCGCGACACCGTGCGCAGCCGCTCGTTCACGGGCAAGCCCTGCCGGATGCTCCGCAACGACTGGACCGAGGCGTGGGAGCAGGACGACACCCCGGAGCCCTTGGGAATGCCTCTGCAGTACATGGTCTCGGGCATGGCCGTCGCTGCGACGCACAAGTACCCGGACGATTCCGTCGACGTCGCGTTCAACCCCGTCGGGCAGGTCGTCGGCCAGTTCTCGAAGGTCGAGAAGACCTCCGCGGTCATCGAGCGGTGGGTGCAGGAGTACCTTGACGCGACCGGCACGCTCGAGCGGCTGAACGAGGCCGCGAGCGCCTGACCGGGACGATCACGTGGCCGCTGCGCTCCGGCGCGGCGGCCACCGTTCGTTCGCCGGCTGCCCGCGGTCGTGTTCTGCCCGCGCTCTTGCGCAGTGCCGCTCCCGGCTCCTGCTCAGCCCGTCGGCGTCAGCAGATCTTCCAGCCCGGTGGCCGGGTATCCACCGTCGCGACACAATTGCACGGTCGGTGCCCGTCGTCCCGGGTACTCGATGCACGGCATGTTCCGTGCCCCGCGCACCGCGACCGGCGAATCGGCCGGCAACGTGCAGTACAGATCCGGCGGGGTTTCCGGAACGTCGAGTTCGGTGGGCGACCGGCGTTGCTCCGGTGGCAGGAACCCGCTGATACACGGCGGCGGATCGTTGTACGAATTGACGAAATACGTGTTCTGCGCCGGGTTGTCGACGTTGGGCAGGCCGGCGGACTGTGTCGACGCCATGATCGAGGGGAAGAGCACGAGTATCTGCTCGAGCGACGGTTGATACACCGCCGCGACCTGCTCGACCGTGATGAGGTTCGCCAGGAGCAGGGGCAGGGTGGGTTCGGCGTCCTCGAACAATGCCTGCACCTGCGCGGCGGCAGGCGCGCCGACCCCGAGCAGGGTGCGGATATCCGTGTCGGAGTCACGGAGTTGCCCGGTCGTGCCGGCGAGTGACGACGCCCATCGGGTGATGGCGTCCGAGGATGCCACCTGTGTCTCGAGCAGCGGCCCGACCTGATCCAGCAGGGTCGCCGTGCTGTCGATGCTCGCGGCTGCCTCACCGCTCACTGCCGCCGCAGACTCGATGAGCGTCCGCAACGCGTCGTCCGAATCGGCGACAGCGGAGTGGGTTTCGTCGAGCAGCACGGACAGACGGTCGGTCCCGACCGACTGCAAGGTGCTGTCGAGTTGGTCCAGTGCCCGCCCGATGGGCTCGGGCACCGACACACGGTCGGACCCGACGACGTCACCGTCGCCCAGGTACGGCGCGCCGGCGCCGGCAGGCAGGAACTCGACGTACTGCTCGCCGATGGCCGACATGCTCCGGACCTGCACCGCGGCGTCCGCGGGGACGGGGACGCCCGAATCGAGGGACAGCACGGCTTCCGCACCGCCGATCGTCATCGTCACAGCGGTCACGCGCCCGATCTCGACTCCGCGGTAGGTCACGTTGGCCGACGGGTACAGACCCGCTCCGTCGGTGAGTTCCAGCCGGACGTCGTAGCGGCCGATGCCGACCAGGCGAGGCACCTCCACGACCCAGAGGGCGACGACGAGGACGGCAGCGAGTCCGATCGCGAAGAATGCGAGCAGCCGGGTTCGCAATGCTGCGGTAGGACTCATCGCGGGCCCTCCCCGGTCGGGGGAACGAGCAACGACACCAGGTCGGGGAGGGGAGCGGCAGCGCCGGTGAGCGCACCCTCGAACGGAGTGCCGAGCAGCAACGCGTTCTCGAGCGTGGGCAGGGTGAGATCGAGAATGACGGTGCCGTTCGCGTAGTCGCCCCGAACCGCGTTGCGATACGTGTCGATCGGGAACGGGAAGGTCAGCAGGTACCGCAGCGATTCGGTCAGTGAGTCGCCGGACGCGGCCAGTGACGACAGGATCGGCTCGAGATCTCGCAGATTCGCCACCACGTCGTCGCCCCGCGCCCCCCCCCCCCCCGGGGCGCCCCGCCCGAACTGCCCGAGGGAATCGGCGGCACGGGTCAGTTCCGCGCGCTGAGCCGCCAGCACCTCGAGCGCAGGTGCGAGTTGATCCGCGGCCGCGGCGATCCGGTCGTTGTGCACGGCAACCTCCGCGGCCAGTGCGTCGATGGACTCCATCGCGCTCACGATCCCGTTCCGCTGGGCATCGAGTCCGCTCAGTACGGCGTCGAGCCGGACGAGCACTGCACGCGTCGATTCTTGCCGTCCGTCCAGCGCGCGGTTGAGCTCGAGGGAGATCTCCTGAGCCTGGGCGAGCCCGCCGCCGCTGAGGACCAGGGAGAGCGACGAAAGCGTCTGCTCGGTGGTGGGAAAAGCACCCGACCGTTCCAGAGGGATGACGTCGCCGTCCACGAGACGGCCGCGTGCGGGTTCGCCCACCGGCGGTGACAGTTCGACGTGTGCGGAGCCGAGCAGGCTCGTCTGACCGATTGCGGCACTCGCGTTGGCGGGCAGCACGGTGGAGCCGTCCAGCATCACCGTCACCTCGGCATGCCCGTTGCTCAACCGAAGCCCCGACACGCGACCGACCGTCACGTCACCCACGCGTACGCGCGAATTACGTTCCAGTGTCGTCACATCCGGCATCTCGAGGGTGACCTCGAAGGCGTCGGCCCCGTGCCCGCGCGTGCCGGGCAGGTCGAGCGAGTTGAGCCCCTGCCAGTCGCATCCGGTCACCACGAGAACACACGCGAGGATGCCTGCCGCTACCGCCGGGCGCGTAGTCACGGCGACCCCGGCGAGAGGAGTTCGGTCAGGTCGGTGGGCGACGGGGCGCCCGGCACGAGATCCGGTTCGGTATAGACGAGTTGGTCGGGCAGCGCGCCCACACCCCGGGTGGGATTGATCCGGACCGGCGGATACTCCATCGCGAGCAGCGGCAGGATCGGGCCCAGGTACTGCACGCACAGTTCGGAACCGGTGTGGGCGTCCACCTGTTCCGCGGCGGCCAGTGCCGAGCAGATGAACTGGGCCGGGTTCGCAAAGTTGGTCAGTGCGAGCGCCGACACGACGGTGTTGTGCGCGGGCTGATAGATGTTCTGCAGGTTCGACAATGCGGTCGGCGCGACGTGCAGCACCTGGGCGATACCGTCACGCTGTGCCGCGAGCGTCTCGGCGAGCACAGCGGTGCGATCCACGGTCGTGTCGATCTCTTCCCGATTGGTGCGGACGAACCGTTCGACATCGACGAGCACGGTGTCGAGTCCGGCCAGCGCAGCGCCCATCTCGTCGCGGTTCGCGTCCAGAACATCGGTCACCGCAGCAAGCCGGTCGTGGAAGGACACGATCTGGTCGCCGCTCGCCGACAGCGCGTCGACGAATACCTGCAGGTTGCCCAGCGTGCCGAAGAGGTCGCTACGGCCGTCCGAGACGGTGCGCATCGCTGCCGATAGTTCCCGCAGAGAATCGCGAACCGCGGGGCCGTGCCCCTCGGCATTGTCGGCGGCGACGTCGAGCACCTCACCGAGCGGCCCCCGCGCATCGTCGTCGGTCGGACCGAGTTCGGTGGTGAGGCGTGCCAGTTGGGCGGTGATCTCGTCCCATTCGACGGGTACCGCTGTGCGGTCGAGCGTGATGCTCGAGCCGGGAGCGAGTTCGGGTCCGCCGGTGTAGGGCGGAGTGATCTGGAGGAAGCGGGCCGAGACCAGTGTCGGCGCCATGAGCGCGGCCTCTGCGGCGGCCGGGATGCGGTGGGCGGCGTCGACGGTGAATGTCACCCGCACCCGGTCGCCGCGCGGTTCGATCCCGGTGATCCGTCCGACCTCGACCCCCATGATGCGCACATCGTCGCCGACGTACAGGCCACGTGCAGTCGTGAACTCCGCCGAGTACTCGTCCGTCGCACGCCAGGGCGCGACGGTGAACGACACGACGGCGATCACCGCCAGGACGAGCAGGGGCACCACCCACGTCAGGAACCCTGTGCTCCGCTTCACGGAGTACCTCCCGGAACGGTGATACCGGCATCGTCGAGCGCCCGCGTGAGGGCCGGTTCGATGATCTGCATCGGCAGCAGATTCTGGATGTAGGAGTTGAAGAACGGGCCCGACGCGACCGCCTCGCCGAGTTCGGTCGCGTACGGACCGAGCCTGTCGATGGCGAGCGCGATGTTGTCGCGGTTGCGTTCGAGGACGGCAAGAACCGCGTTGACCCTGGCCAGTGTGGGCGTCAGCTGGGCCTCGTTGTCTGCGACCAGGTTCGAGATCTCCACGGACAACGCGTCGACGTTGGCGAACAACGTGTCGAGTGCTGCGCGACGGCGGTCGAGTTCGCCGAGCACGAGGTCGGCGTCGACGATGAGCGAGTCGATAGCGTCGCTGCGCTCGGCGAGCACCGCGGTGACCTGCTCCGCGTGCGTGAGCAGTTCGCGCAACGAGGCGTCGCGGCTCGCCACCGTCTCGGACAGGCGCATCACCCCGTCCACGGCGGCACCGACGTCGTCGGGTGTCTCGCGCAGGGTGTCGGACAGCACGCGCATCGAGGTACGGAGCTGTTCGGCGTCGAGTTCGGCTGCGGTATCGGCGAGATCACCCAGGGCGTCCGTGAGCTGGTACGGGGCGGTGGTCCGGTCGAGGTCCATCGTGCTGCCCGGTTCGAGTCTCCCCGGACCTGCCGGACGTACGCGCAGGTGCCGTGCGCCCAGTGCGGTGGCGGTCGCGATGTCGACGGTCGTGTCGGTGCCGAGTGTGACCCGCTGGTCGACGGTGAATGTGACGGCGACGGCGTCGTGGTCGATGACGATGTCGAGCACACGGCCGGCGTCCTTGCCCGACACCTGCACGGCGTCCCCGGGGTTCAGACCGCCGGCGTCGACGAAACGCGCGCGATAGGTGGACCCGGAGTCGAACAGCGGCAGTGACCGGATGTTCAGGGCGCACAGCACGAGAACGATCAGCACGACCGTGCCGATCACACCCACGCGGGTGGGATTCATGTCGCGGAACTGTGTCATGCCGGAGCGCACCTGCCCGTCGTCTGACCGAACAGGGGCGAGGTGACGGTGTTGCCGGAAGGGTCGCTGACCTTGATGAGCATTCCGCACAGGTAGTAGTTGAAGAACCCGCCGTAGGCGCCGAGTCTGGTGAGCGCGGCGTACGCATCGGGCAGGCGTGTCGCCAGGCTGTCGATGGTGTCGCTGCGGGACTCCAGTTGTGCCGCCACGAGTTCGGTTTCGCGGAGCGTACCGGCAAGCGGGGAGCGCGTCCGGCCGAGCAGGTCCGCGACGGATTCGCTCGCCGCATCGAGACGGGTGACCGACTCGCCCAGCATCACCGAATCCTGCGCAAGTCCCGACAGCAGTTCCTGCGCGCGCACGAGTGCGGCGTCGAACGTGTCGCGGTGCGCAGCGAGAGTGGCCAGCACCGCGTTCAGGTTCGTGATCACCTGCCCGACCAGGAGATCCCGGTCGGCGATGGCCGACGTCAGGGACGCGGCATGGGCAAGCACCGACTCCACCGTTCCGCCCTGGCCCTGCAGTACGGAGATGAGATCTGCGGACAGCCGGTTGACCTGGTCCGGGTCGAGCGCGCGGAACAGCGGTGTGAAACTGCCGACGAGCACGTCCAGGTCCAGTGCCGGGCGGGTCCGTTCGGGACCGATCGTCTCGCCGGCACTCATCGGGACGAGTTCTCCCGGACCATCGGACAATTCGAGATAACGGTCGCCGACGAGGTTGAGGTAACGGACCGTCGCGACGGTCGCCCGGGTCGGCGTGTAGACGGAGTCGACCTCGAAGACGACGTCGATGCGGTTTCCGTCGGCGAACTCGACCTTCTCCACCCGTCCCACTTCCACGCCGGACACCCGGACGAACTGACCCGGCTCGAGTCCCGACACGTCCTCGAACACAGCGTGATACCGGGTGTAGTCGCCGAAGCGCACCTGACCGAAGACGACGAACAACCCGGCGAGGATCAGCGTCATGACGAGGGCGTAGATGCCGGCCGCGATCGCGGTACGCGTCATCCGACTCCTCCGCCCAGCAGTTCGAACAGGGAGTCCGGTACGAATACCGGTGTGGTGTTCCGTCTCTCGAACGGATCGGCCCCGGTGCGAGCGACCACGTAAGGCGCAGGTGTTTCGTCGAGGGTGACGATCGGCAGTGCGCCGCACCGCGGACCGCCCGTCGCGGCGACCACCGGAAGGTTGCGCGGATACTCGTACGGATCGACACCGAGCAGCAGCGTCGAATTGAGCATCATCGACGATCCGTTGCCGCCGGACGCCGGTTCGGCGAGTTGCCGGGCACGGTCGGCACCCTGGAAGAAGCACGGCAGAACAGGGGAGTACTCCTCGAGCAGCGACGCGGTGGGGCGCAGGAGATCGAGCACGTCGATGATCTGTTCGGTGTTCGGTTCCACGACGCGCCGCCCGGCGTCGCCCATCCCGATGGTGGCGAGCAGCAACCGGTCGAGATCGTCGACGCGCTCGACGATCGTTGCTCCGGTCACCGTCAGGTTGCCGAGCGACTCCGTCACCTCGTCGGTCACCGGCGTGTAGATGTCCGCGGTGGCTTCGGCAGCGGTGAGGTCGCGTCGAATCACCTCGATGCGCGGCTCGAGTCGCGAGAGCACGGCATCGGTGTCCGACAGAGCCGCGCCGAGTGTCTCGCCCCGGCCGCGCAGGGCGGACGCCAACGCGCCGAGGGTCCGGTTGAGCTTCGCGGGGTCGACGGCCTGCAGCACCCCGGACAGCGACTCGAACACGGTCTGCGTCTCCACCGTCACGCTCGAAGCCTGCAACACCGCGCCGTCGGACAACCCGGGAGTGCCGGTCGATCCGGTGCCGGTGAGGGAGACGTACTTGGCGCCGAACACTGTCGTCGCCAGGATCTCGGCCTCCGCGGTGGACGGGATGCGCGCCGCGTCGGCGGGGTCGAGGCGAATGACTACCTCGGCCCCGGCAGGAGTGTGCCGGACTTCGGTCACGGTGCCGACCTGCACACCGTGCGCCTTGACCATCGCGCCGCGCTCGAGCATCAGCCCCGCCCGGCCGGTATCCACCGTGACGGTCACCCCCGAAGCGAACGCTCCCCGGAAGGCGAGTCCGACCACGACCAGCACTACCGCGGCGACGACGACGAAGCCCGCTGTGGCCAGTCTGTGCAACCCGGTGCTCCGCATCCGTCCTGCCCGCACCGCTCTCACCCGGCCAGATGCAGCTGGCGGGCGCTGCCGTAGAGGACCAGCGAAATGAGCAGGGTGATCGTCACGACGGCGATGAGGGACATGCGCACTGCGCGGCCCGTTGCGACACCCACACCGGAAGGACCACCGCTCGCGGTGAATCCGTAGTAGCTGTGCACGGTCATGACGACGAGTGCCATCGCGACCGCCTGGAAGAACGACCACGCCACGTCGGCCGGGCGCAGGAACGTGGAGAAATAGTGGTCGTACACCCCCGGGGACTGACCGAGAACGACCACGGTGGCGATACGGCTCGACAGAAACGCGGCGAGCACGGACAGCGCGTAGAGCGGAATCACCGCGATCAGGCCGGCCAGGATGCGGGTACCCACCAGGTACGGCACCGAGCGGATGGCCATGACTTCGAGGGCGTCGATCTCTTCACTGATGCGCATCGCGCCGAGTTGTGCGGTGGTGCCCGCGCCGATGGTCGCGGCCAGGCCCACTCCGGCGGTCACGGGCGCGACGACCCGCACGTTGACGTAGGCGGACAGGAACCCGGTGAGCGCTTCGACCCCGATATTGCCCAGAGACGTGAACCCCTGCACCGCGACCGTCGCACCGGCGAACAGGGTGAGGAACCCCATGATCGCGACGCTCCCACCGATCATCGCGAGAATGCCGGTCCCGAGCCCGATCTCGGAGACCACGCGCAGTGTTTCGCGTGGATAGTGGCGGGCGGCCCGTCCGGTCGAGGCGAGTGCACCGATCGAGAAGACCACCTGACGGCCGACGGTGTCGACCGCGCGGTCGAGACCGTGACCGGTCCGGCGCGCAGCGTGCGCGACCCGCCCGCCGGTGGGCCGTGGCACGCTCACCGACCCATCACCGCGATCCCGATCGAGGTGAGCAGCATGTTCGCGAGGAACAGGGCGACGAACGCGAACACCACGGTCTCGTTGACCGCTTCGCCGACACTCTTCGGTCCGCCGGTGACGGACAGGCCGCGGTGACATGCGATGAGACCTGCGAGCAGCCCGAAGACGGCCGCCTTGAGTTCCGACAGCAGGAGTTCTCCCGGCCCCACGAGCAAGGTGACGCCCGCGGCGTAGGCGCCCGGGTCGATGTTCTGGAAGGTCACCGAGAACAAGAATCCGCCGGTGAGCCCGATCGCGCACACCGCCCCGTTGAGCGTCACCGCGACGGCCGTCGACGCGAGCGCGCGCGGCAGCACCAGGCGCGCCGCGGGATCGATACCGAGGACTTCGAGGGCAGCGATCTCCTCACGGATGGTGCGCGATCCGAGATCCGCTGCGATGGCTGTGGCGCCTGCTCCGGCCACGACGAGAACCGTCACCAGGGGACCGATTTGTGTGATCGCGCCGAGGCCGGCGCCCGCACCGCTGAGATCACCCGCGCCGATCTCCAGCAGCAGCGAATTGAGGGTGAAGACCACCAGGACGGTGAACGGGATGGACATGAGGACGGTCGGGACGAGGGACACGCGCGCGATGAACCAGAACTGCGAGAGGAACTCACGCCACTGGAACGGGCCCCGGAACGCACTCACGAATGCGTCGAGCGACAACGCGTAGAAACTCCCGAGGGCGCGCGCTGCGGTACCGGGCACCGATCCCATCGATCCTCGCTTCTCCCACGGGTCTTCCTGGCGTTCGGCTAGACGTTATCGGTGTCCCGATGTCGTTGTGAGAGGTTCGAGGAGGTGTGTCGTTTCCGGCGACAAGGGCACGAATTCGGCGTCGCCGCGCTCGCGGACCCAGACCGGATCGGCGCAGTGCCATCGTTCTGCAGCGAGCGATCGGGTGAGGATCTTGAACGTCGCGGTCCGGGGGAACTCGCGGCAGACGCGCACGAGTGTGGGCACCTGCTTGGGGCCGAGATCGGTCTGCTCGGTGAGAAAGAGGGCGAATCTCTTCGCGTCGAATTCCTCGGCGACAGTGGGTATGACGGCCGCCATCACGCGATCACCCACGTGCCGGTCGGGGACTCCGTACACGGACACCTGGGCGAAACCCGGGTATCGCATCAAGACTCGCTCGATGGGCGCGGCGCCGAGGTTCTCGCCGTCGACACGGAGCCAACCGGAACTGCGGCCGGCGAAATAGACGAACCCGTCCGCGTCCCGGTAACCGAGGTCTCCGCTGTGGTACTTCCCGTCGCGGAGACGTTCGGCGTCGGCTTCGGGATTGTTGTAGTAGCCGCTGAACATTCCGGCTCCACGAGTGTTGACCAACTCGCCGGTGGCGTCGTCGGCGTTGACGATCCGGCCGTCACTGTCGAATTCGGCGGGAGGACACGGCTTCCCGGTTTCCGGATGGAGGATGTCGATGCCGTCGGGGAGCGTTCCGAGTGCCCCGGGCGGCGCACCGGGGGTGGCGGCGATGGAGACGCCGCCCTCGGTGGAACCGAAGCCGTCCACGACCCGGGCGCCGAACCGCCGGGTGAACTCCGCGACCGCGGGCGCCGTGCCTTCGTTGCCGTACATGATGCGCAGACGATTGTCGGCGTCGTCCGCGCGCTCCGGTGTCGCGACGATGTACGACAAGGGTTTGCCGACGTAGTTCGCGTAGGTGACACCGAACTTCCGGAGATCGGTGACGAACCCGGATGCCGAGAACCGGCGCCGCAGTGCCACACCGCTCTCGGCTGCCAGCGCCACGCCCCAGCCGGCCATGATCGCGTTGGAGTGGAACATCGGCATCGACAGGTAGACCACGTCATCCGGCCCGAGGCCGAACCGCTCCGCGAGCATGAGTCCCGGGCCGGTCACCTTCCCGTGGGTGCAGCGCACCGCTTTCGGATCTCCGCTCGTCCCCGAAGTGAAGATGAGCATGAACAAGTCGTCGGGCTTCGTCTGCGCGACCACCGGGGCCGAGCCTGCGAACGGAGCGAGCATCTCCGGCCAGTCGGCGGAGTCGACGTCGATCACCCGCACGCCGGGAAGGTCGAGACCGTCGAGCAGTGGCAGGTGAGCGGATTCGGTGAAGACCACGCGGCAGTCGGTGAGCGCGATGTCGCGGGCGAGCGCCTCGCCTCGACGGGTGGTGTTCAGGCCCGCGACCACTGATCCGGACAGTGCGGCGGCACCGAGCAGCAGGGAGAACTCGGTCACGTTGTCCATCAGCACCCCGATGTGCGGGGGAGCGTTCTCGTCGAGCAGGTCGCGCAGCAACGCCGCGCGGTCGTGCGAGGCGCGGACGTGTTCCCGCCACGAGATACGGGTGTCCTCGAAGGCCATGCCGCGGTCGTCGATGTCGGACAGGCGTGTGAGCAGCGAGGTCACAGTGGGATCGGCGGTCATGGCAGTCCTCGTCGTCCGGTCAGGCGGGGGTGTCGGCGAGTACCCGGCCGAGCGCACGCAGTTGTGCGGTGGCCGAACCGAGGAGGAACTCGTGCTGTTTGGCGGCGAGGAAGTATCGGTGGACGGGATGGTCCTCGTCGAGGCCGACGCCGCCGTGCACGTGGATCGCGGTATGTGCCACGCGGTGTCCCGCATCCGCCGCCCAGAATGCGGCACTGCGGAGTTCCTCGTCGTGCGGTTCGCCGGAGGCCATCCGGTGGGCGGCCTGCCACAAGGTCAGGCGGACCGCCTTGGTGTCGATGTAGGCGTCCGCGAGTCGCTGCGCGACAGCCTGGAAACTGCCGATCGGCCTGTCGAACTGGATGCGTTCGCGGGCGTACTGCGCGGTGAGTTCGAGTGCGCGGTCGAGCACTCCGCACTGGTAGGCGGCCGACCCGAGCAGGGTCCGATCCCGCAGCCGGGCGGCCACGGCTGCGCCGTCCGTGCCGAGCACCCGGCCGGCGTCGAGCCTCACCCCGTCCAGCGTGAGGATGCCTCTGCTTCCGCGGTCGGTCGTTGCCTGGCGGGTGACCCCGGCACCCGGGTCGTCGGACCGCACGAGGAAGACCACGACGGAGTCCTCCAGCGACGCCGGGACCAGGAATCCGTCGGCGACCGGTGCGGCGTCGACGACCGTCTTGGTGCCGTCGAGCACGTACCCGTCGTCCACGGCGTGTGCTCGGGTGGTGGGGGCCACCGGGTCGTCGTCGAGTTCTTCGGACAGTGCGGCGGTGAGGATCGTCCCACCGGCGGCAGCCGGCCTGCCCCACTCCGACACCTGTTGCGGCGTACCGAATTCACCGATGACGGAGGCACACACCGCGATCGACGTCAGATACGGGACGGCGGCAACGCCGCGGCCGAGTTCGAGCAGGATGCTTGCCTGCTCGAGCGGCCCGTACCCGTCGCCGCCCACCGACTCCGGCAATGCCGCGCCGAGGATTCCCGAGGAGGCGAGCAGGTCCCACAAGGTCCGGTCGATCCGGTCGTCGAGCGAGTCGAGCACGCGCAGATGGTCGTTGGTGACGATGTCGGTGACGATGCTGCGGGTCAGGCTCGACAGGTCCTGTTGAGCCTCGGTGAGGGTGAAGTCCACGGTGGAGGATCCTTCGTTAGCGCTTGGCGGGAGGCTGGCCGAGGGCGGCCATCGCGATGATGTCGCGCTGGACCTCGTTGGTGCCTCCGCCGAAGGTGAGAATGAGGGAACTGCGGTGCATACGTTCGATCCGTCCGCGCAGCAGCGCGCCCGGAGAGTTCTGACGGATCGTCGACGCGGGTCCCAGAATCTCCATGAGCACACGGTAGGCCTCGGTGGCGAATTCGGTACCGAACACCTTGTTCGCCGACGCCGGCCCGGGCCCGAGCGGCGTCTTGCCGGAACTCGACGCGATATCCCAGTTCATCAACTGGAGGTATTCCGCACGGGCGTGCACCCGCGCCAGGCCCACCTGCACCCATTCCTGGTCCACGACGCGGCGTCCGTCGGGCAGCCTCGTCTGCTGCGCCCAGCGGCGCACCTCGCCGAGCGCGGTGAGCACCGGTCCGGCGGACGTGAGCGCGACACGCTCGTGGTTGAGCTGGTTGGTGATCAGGGACCATCCGGCGTTCTCCTCGCCCACCAGAGCGGACGCGGGGACACGGACGTTCTCGAAATAGGTGGCGCTCGTGTCCGGACCGGCCATGGTGTGGACCGGGGTATACGAGAACCCCTCCGCGTCGGTGGGCACGATGAGAACGCTGATGCCCTTGTGTTTCTTCGCATCCGGGTCGGTCCGCACCGCAAGCCACACGTAGTCGGCGTACGCGATCAGGCTCGTCCACATCTTCTGACCGTTGATCACCCACTCGTCGCCGTCGCGCACGGCCGTGGTGCGCAACGACGCGAGATCCGTGCCGGCTTCGGGCTCGGAGTAACCGATGGAGAAGTGCAGTTCGCCCGCGGAGATGCGCGGGAGGAAATACTCCTTCTGCTCCGCGGTGCCGTAATGCATGATCGTCGGCGCCACCGAATCGATGGTGAGGAACGGGACCGGTGCGCCTGCGATCGCGGCTTCGTCGGTGAAGATCAGCTGGTCCATCGCGGAGCGGTTCTGGCCGCCGTACTCCTCGGGCCAGCCCAGCGTGAGCCAGCCGTCCTTGCCCATCTGCTGCACGATCTCGCGGTAGACGTTGCCGGCCCCGTACTCGCCGGTCGTCGCGGCGAGGGCCTCACGCCGTTCCGGAGTCATGAGATGGGTGAAATAGTGTCGCAATTCCTCACGTAGCGCTTGTTGCTCGGAGGTATAGCTGATGTCCACGAACGCTCCACTTCGCCGCTGCGGGATTAGCGCGAATCATTGCACAGAAATGGAACGCGTTCTAGCCTGAGGCGGTCGGGTCGGTACGAAAGTGAAACGGGGTTCGGGTCATGGATGTCAAGGTCGACTTCGACCGCTGCGAGGCGAACGGCGTGTGTGTCGGGGTGGCGCCCGAGGTGTTCGATCTCAACGACGACGACGAGTTGCTCGTGAAGCACCCGGTTCCCGAGGGTAGTGAGGCGAACGTGCGTGAGGCAATTGCGCAGTGCCCCAGGGCAGCCCTGTCCGAAGGGTGAACTGGGACCCCGTCGCGTCTTGTCATAAACAGGAACACGTTCTACATTCTCTGGACTGTCCCGATGTGGTGCCGGGGACGTCCACCGGGGTGTGGCCGTCCGGCCGGCCCGAATCGCAAGGAGTGCGTGGATGAGTTCTGTCGGCAGCGGTGTGTCCCTCGAAGGCAAGGTCGCCGTGGTCACCGGCGCGGGTGCGGGCCTCGGGCGGGCCGAAGCGATCGCGTTGGCTCGCGCCGGCGCGTCGGTGGTTGTCAACGATCTCGTCGCCAACGACTCCGTGGAGGACACTCTCGCGCAGATCCGCGCCATCGGACCCGGTGCGGCGTTCGTGCCGGGAAGCGTCGCCGAGCGCGCGACCGCCGATGCGATGGTTCACGCCGCCGAGAAGGAGTTCGGTGGAGTGGACATCGTGGTCAACAATGCGGGCATCACGCGTGACCGGATGCTGCCGAACATGTCCGACGACGAGTGGGACTCGGTCGTCGCGGTTCACCTGCGCGGCCACTTCCTGTTGTGCCGCAACGCCGCCGCGTACTGGCGGGGCAAGTCCAAGGAGGCCGGCGGGCCCGTCTACGGGCGCATCGTGAACACGTCGTCGGAGGCGGGGCTGCTCGGGCCGGAGGGGCAGGCGAACTACGGTGCCGCGAAAGCCGGCATCACGGCATTGACGGTGTCGGCCGCGCGGGGGCTGGCGCGCTACGGCGTGCGAGCAAACGCGATCTGCCCCCGCGCCCGCACGGCGATGACCGAATCGGTCTTCGGCGCCCCGCCGGACGGTGAGGTCGATCCACTCTCGCCCGACCATGTGGCGAATCTGGTTGCCTACCTGGCCTCGCCCGCCGCAGACCACATCAGTGGGCAGGTCTTCATCGTGTACGGGCCGATGGTCGCACTCATGGCCGCGCCGGTCGTGGAGCAACGGTTCGACGCGGACGTGCAGTGGACACCGGACGCCCTCGCGGCCGAACTGGGGGGTTACTTCGCGGACCGCGATCCGGCTGCGACGTTCTCCGCGTCCGACGCACTGAAACTGTGAACGCTTCCGACTCGCCCGAGCCGGAACTCTCTGCAACCCTGCGTGACACGTATCCTGGGCGAAGGGTACGTATCACGCCGACCGGCCGGTTCCGCGTCGGCAGTGCGCCGCGCGTCGGCGGCAAAGGACACCTGTTCTAGTTTTATCTCCGTTCAATTTCAATATTCAACTGTGTTGAATCGTCTTCCGCGGTTGGGGCGAGCGGGAGAGTAGTGCCGAATCCACGGAAAAACGGCTGATCAATGCGCCTTATGTCCGTATTAACGAGAGTGGGGGCGCGGAGAGTGCGGCCGCGGAAAACACGGATGAATTGTCTACAGGATGTTTCTTTGACACGTGAACACGTTCTAGTTACTATGACGCGGGTCACAGCAGATTTCTGCGCACGGTCGGATTTCGGTCGGGCCGGCGAACGAAAGGGGAGACGGTGGTAGATCTCCTCGAGGTTCCACTGCGCGCCGTCGGCGGCCTCTTCGCAATGACCGGCGACACCGCAAGGGCGGTGTTCACCAGGCCCTTCCAGAGACGTGAATTCGTCGACCAGGCGTGGTTCGTCGCGCGGGTGTCTCTCGTGCCGACCGTTCTCGTGGCCATTCCCTTCACCGTCCTGGTGAGCTTCACCCTGAACATCCTGCTCCGCGAGATCGGTGCGGCGGACCTCAGCGGTGCCGGGGCCGCGCTCGGAGCCGTCACGCAGGTCGGGCCGATGGTCACGGTGCTGATCGTGGCCGGTGCCGGAGCCACCGCGATCTGTGCGGATCTTGCAGCCCGCACCATCCGCGAGGAGATCGATGCGATGCGGGTGCTCGGCATCAACCCGATCCATCGGCTCGTCGTCCCGCGCGTACTCGCGTCCACCGTCGTCGCGCTGCTGCTCAACGGGCTCGTCTGCACGATCGGCATCCTCGGTGGCTTCGTGTTCTCCGTCTTCCTCCAGGACGTGAACCCCGGAGCCTTCATCAACGGCATCACGCTTCTCACCGGCTTCGGTGAACTCATGATCTCCCAGGTCAAGGCAGGATTGTTCGGCATGATCGCAGGCCTCGTCGCCTCCTACCTCGGACTCAACGTCAAAGGTGGCCCCAAGAGCGTCGGGGACGCCGTCAATCAGACGGTCGTCTTCGCGTTCATGGCCCTGTTCGTCGTCAACCTCCTCGTCACCGCCGTCGGCATCAAGCTGACGGCCGGATGAGAAACGCGGAGGACACACCATGGCAGTGATCTCCGGGCGATTCCCGAGGGCCGTGCGACGGTTCTCCCGCGCCTCGACGTCGATCGACCGTTTGGGTGAGCAGGCCCTGTTCTACGGCAAAGCGCTCGCGACGATCCCTCGCGCGCTCCGGCAGTACCCGAAGGAAACCCTCCGGCTTGTCGCCGAAATCAGCATGGGGACGGGTGCCCTCGCCGTGATCGGCGGCACCGTCGTCATCGTCGGATTCCTCACCCTGTTCACCGGCGGCATCATCGCGGTGCAGGGGTTCAGTTCCCTCGGCAACATCGGCGTCGAAGCACTCACAGGGTTCTTCGCGGCGTTCATCAACGTCCGCATCGCGGCACCCACCATCGCCGGGATCGGCCTGGCCGCCACCATCGGCGCAGGGTCCACGGCGCAACTCGGTGCGATGCGTGTGTCCGAGGAGATCGACGCACTCGAGACCATGGCCATCCCGTCGATCCCGTACCTCGTCTCCACCCGGGTCCTGGCGGGAATGATCGCCATCGTCCCGCTGTACTCGCTCGCGGTGATCGCATCGTTCGTCGCCAGCCGATTCGCGACCGTCGTCATCTACGGCCAGTCGGCCGGCGTCTACGACCACTACTTCACGACGTTTCTCATACCCACCGACATACTCTGGTCGTTCGTCCAAGCGATCGTGATGGCGATCGCCGTCATGCTCATCCACACCTACTACGGGTTCACCGCCGGCGGCGGACCCGTCGGTGTCGGCGTGGCCGTCGGCAACGCGGTGCGCGCGTCGCTCGTCGCGGTCGTCACCGTCACCCTGCTCATCTCTCTCGCCGTGTACGGCGCGACCGGCAACTTCAACTTGTCGGGATAGGGCGCCACATGGACACTCCCTCGTGGAAGAAAAAGCTCGCGGCGTTCGTGCTGGTGGGCGGGCTCGCCGTGATCGTCTTCGTGGCCCTGACGATGTTTGCCGCCGGATTCACCTCCACCACGCCCGTCACCGTCACCGCGCAGCGATCGGGCCTGGTGATGGAACCCGACGCGAAGGTCAAACTGCGCGGCGTCGAGGTCGGCAGGGTCTCGTCCATCGAGCACACCCCTGATGGTGCCGTGCTGCGGCTCGCGATGCAGCCCGGACAGATGCATCTCATTCCGTCCGATACGCGCGTGTCGATCGAGTCGACCACCGTGTTCGGTGCCAAGTTCGTCAACCTCGTGGTCCCGGAGGATCCGTCACCGGTACCGCTGCAAGAGGGCGCGGTGATTGCGGCCGACAGTGTGACGGTCGAGTTCAATACGGTCTTCGAGCATCTGTCCGAGGTGCTGACGCAGGTGCAGCCCGAGAAGCTCAACGCCACGCTCGGTGCGCTCTCGGAGGCGCTCAACGGTCGCGGCGATGCGCTCGGGGCCACCCTCGCGGACGCGGACGCCTACCTGGCCGAGATGAACCCCTCGCTCCCGCAGTTGCAATACGACCTGGGAGCTGCTGCCGACGTCGCCAATCTCTATGCGGACACCGTGCCGGATCTGATGACCACGATCGGCAACGTCACCGAGGTCGGTAACACGATCGTCGACGAACAGTCGCAACTCGACCTGTTGCTCATGAATCTCACCGGTCTGGCCGATACCGGTCGTAACGTTCTGGGGGAGAACGAGAACCAAGTGGTCACCGCTCTCGACAGCTTGTCGTACACCACCGGGCTCCTCGGCGAGTACTCGCCCGAACTCACGTGCTTCATCATCGGTCTCAACGATGCTCGCATCGCCTTCGAACCGATGGCCGGAACGGGTGAATATGCCGCGCTCACGCTGAGCACGAGCTTCATGGGTGGTGCCACGCCGTACAACGCGGCCCAGGACCTGCCCGTCGTCGGGGCCTCCGGCGGCCCGAACTGCTGGGGCATGCCGGACTACGATCCGCGACGCGACGGGAACGCGAAGTTCGTGGTGACCGATACCGGGACCACGCCGTACAAACCGGCCACGGAGGCATGGGTGCGTTACCCGACGATCTTCCAGTACCTGTTCGGTGACCAACTCGCGGCAGGGCAGTGACGATGCGGCCCACCACGATCAAATTCCTGATCTTCACGCTCACGATGGTGCTCGTGTTCGCCGGCCTCGCAGTGGTGTTCAGCCAGGCCCGGTTCACCGGAAAAGAGACCTACCACGCGGCCTTCACCGACGTCTCCGGACTGAAATCCGGCGACAAGGTGCGTATCGCCGGTGTCCAGGTGGGGTCGGTCGACGGGGTCGACATCGGGGACGGCAACCACGCGGAAATCGAATTCGGCGTCGATTCGAAGTACACGCTCTTCACCGGCACTCGCGCGACCGTCCGCTACGAGAACCTGGTGGGAGACCGGTATCTGGAACTGCTCGAGGGAGCCGGCAGCGTCGACGTTCTCCAGCCGGGCGGAAGCATCCCGATCGAGCAGACCGAACCTGCTCTCGACCTCGACCTGCTGCTGGGAGGGTTCAAGCCACTGCTGCAAGGGCTCGATTCCCAGCAGGTCAACGACCTGTCCGGCGCGTTGCTGCAAGTGTTCCAGGGGCAGGGCCAGACGCTGGTCTCCTTGCTGGGCAACACGAATTCGTTCACCAATTCACTCGCGGATCGCGACCGGTTGATCGGCGACGTGATCGACAATCTGAACGGTGTTCTCGGCACCATCGACGACCACGATCGCGAGTTCGCCGAGACCATCGACCAATTGAGTGCCCTCGCCGGTGGGCTGGCCGCAGACCGCGACCCGATCGGCGCCGCGATCCCGGAGATCGCCGGGGGCACTGCGGATCTGGCAGCGCTGCTGCAGAACAACCGACCCGACCTGCAGTCCGTGATCGCCGAAACCAATCGGTCCATGACACAACTCGATCTGGGTGAGGACGACATCAACCGCACACTCGAACGTCTCCCGTCGGATTACAAGAAACTCATCCGGGTGGGCGCCTACGGCAACTTCTTCCAGTTCTTCCTCTGCGCCAACACCTTCAAGTTCTCCGGACCCGACGGCACCACCGTCAGGTACACGACGGCGAACCACGACACGGGAAGGTGTGCGAAGGTCGAATGAGTGCACCGCGCGAACGCAGTCATCTCCAGATCGGCATCGTCGGTTTGGGTGTGTCCGCCGCCATCGTCCTCGCCGGGTTGCAGTACGACCAGCTCCAGTTCCTCTCGGGCGGGCTGAGCTATTCGGCTCGATTCGAGGACGCGGGTGGACTCGTCGCCGGAGACGAGGTGATGCTCTCGGGTGTCACGGTCGGCGACGTGACCGACGTGAAGCTCGACGGCCAGACCGTACTCGTGAACTTCACGATCCAGGACGGCATCGGCCTCGGCGACGGCACCGGCGCCGACATCAAGACCAACACCGTGCTGGGCCGCAAGTCGCTCGCAGTGCGTCCGGGAGGCTCCGGCGTGATGCGTCCGGGCACGATCATCGAGATCGACCGAACCAACTCGCCGTACTCGCTGACCGACGCGCTCGGCGACCTCACGACCACCGTGTCCGAACTCGATACCGGACAGATCAACGAGTCGCTCGATGCCCTGTCGGATTCGCTGCAGGACACTCCGCCGGAGATACGCGGTGCCCTCGAGGGCATGACCCGGTTGTCCCAGTCGATCAACTCGCGGGACGAGTCCCTGCTGCAGTTGCTCGACCGGGCCGAGGACGTGACCGCGATCCTCTCCGAGCGCAGCGATCAGGTCAACGCGCTGATCGTCGACGCCAACGCCTTGTTCGGCGAGCTGAACCTTCGCCGAGACGCCATCACCGAACTCATCGCGAACATTTCCGCGGTCTCGCGCCAGCTCACCGGCCTCGTCCAGGACAACCAGAGCCAGATGGGGCCGACGCTCGAGAAGCTCAACGCGGTCACCGCGAACCTGCAGGCGAACAAGGACAACATCGCTGGGGCGCTCGACGGTCTCGGACCATACATCAGCGCTCTCGGTGAGTCTGTGGCCAGCGGGCCGTTCTTCAACGCCTACGTGTCGAATATCCTGCCGGCGCCGTGGTGGAAAGCCATCGTGGACAGCCAGGTTGCCCCCGACCTTCTCCCCGAGGATCTCCAGAACGTGATTCCCCAAGAGCCGCCGTCGATCACGAGGGATGGCGAATGAGTACCGACACCATGCCGGTGGACAACCACGAACCGGCGCCTCCGAAGAACTCCCGACTTCCGCGCCGGTTGCTGATCGGTATCGCGGCCGCCGTCGTCCTTGCGCTGGTCGCGGGCTTCGTGTGGTTCGTGCTGCCCGGCCTCGGCAAGCGGACGGTCTATGCCGAATTCGTCTCGACCAGTGGGTTGTACGAAGGTGACGACGTACGCGTGCTGGGTGTGTCGGTCGGGCGCATCACCGATATCGAGCCCGGCGACGACCTGGTTCGGGTGACCATGTCGATCGACGACGCGGTCGACGTGCCGGCCGACGCCGCTGCCGTCGTCATCGCGCAGAGCCTCGTCTCTGCCCGCTTCGTCCAGCTCACCCCCGTCTACTCCGGCGGCGCCGCCCTCGAGGACGGCGCGACGATTCCTCCGCAGCGCACCGCGTCGCCCGTCGAATGGGATCAGATCAAGACCGAACTCATGCGTCTGTCCGAGGCGCTCGGGCCGGAAGAACTCGATCCACAGGGCTCGCTCGGCCGGTTCATCGACACCGCCGCGGAGAACCTCGACGGAAACGGGCAGACCATCCGCTCCACACTGCGAGAGCTGTCCGCGACCATGCATACGCTGTCGGAGGGACGCACCGATCTGTTCTCGACGATCCGGAACCTCCAGACCTTCGTCTCGGTGCTGTCGTCGAGCAACGAGCAGATCGTGCAGTTCGGTGGACGGCTGGCCTCCGTCTCGAATGTGCTCGCACAGAGTTCCGACCAACTCGGGGTCTCGCTCACCGACCTCGGCATCGCGGTCGGCGACGTGCAGCGTTTCGTCGAGGACAACCGTGCCGGACTGACCGAGTCGGTCGAGCGCCTCGCCGACGCCACCGAAGTGCTCGCGCGCAAGCGACCGGAGATCGAGCGGATTCTGCACTCGGGCCCGACGTCGCTGGCCAACTTCTACAACATCTACAAGCCGGCACAGGGGTCGCTGACCGGCGCCCTCGCCATCAACAACCTCGCCAACCCTGTGGAGTGGATGTGTGGGTCGGTCGCTGCCGCCGCGAACGCGACATCCGAACGAAGCGAAGAGTTGTGCCGTCAGCAACTCGGTCCGGTCCTGGCCTCGATGAGCGCCAACTACCTGCCGGCACTGGCCAACCCGCTCGCCAGTGTGCAGGCGTTCCCCGGGGACATCGTCTACAGCGAACCATGGCTCGAAGGTGCGTCCGCGGGACGAGGGACCGCACCGCCGCAGGCGGCGCCCGCACCCACGCCGCTCGACGGACTGCTGGGCGGATTACCGAACGTCGCGGTCCCGCAGGACCTGGGAACACTGCTGCAGCCGGGAGGGGGACGATGATCCTGTCGAATGGACGGCGCATCACCGCGGCCGCGGCCGTGCTGGCGGCAACGCTGGCGCTGACGGGCTGTGAATGGGACGGGCTCAACTCGGTTCCCATGCCGGGCACCGCCGGACGCGGTGAAGGTGCCTACCGCGTCGAGATCGAGATGCCCAATGTCACGACGCTGACCCAGAACTCACCGGTCCGCGTAGACGATGTCACCGTCGGTTCGATTGCCGCGATCGAAGTGGACGGATGGCACGCTCTCGTCACGGTGGCGCTCGACAAGGACACCGTGGTGCCCGCCAACGCGACGGCCAAGATCGGCCAGACGAGCCTGCTCGGTTCGCAGCACCTCGAGTTGCTCGCCCCCGTCGGCGAACCCGCGCGTGGACGGCTCGCGGACGGCGACCGCATTCCCCTCGAGCGTGCGGGTGTCTATCCGACGACGGAGCAGACGCTCTCGTCGTTGTCGCTGGTACTCAACGGCGGCGGTCTGGCGCAGATCAACGACATCACCACCGAACTCAACGCCGCGTTGGTCGGGCGGGAGGATTCCGTCCGCAACCTGCTCCCGCGTCTCGACGAACTCGTGTCCGCGCTCGACACCCAGCGCGGCGATATCGTGTCCGCGCTCGAAGGGATGGACCGGCTCGCGGTCACGGTGAACAACCAGAACGAGACCCTCGTGCGGGCACTGGAGGAACTACCGCCCGCGCTCGAAGTCCTCGTGGACCAGCGGCAGAACCTCACGTCGGCGATGTCCTCGCTCGGTGAGATGAGCACGGTGGCGAGTCGTGTCGTCGAAAGCTCCAACGACGATCTCAAAGCGAACCTGCAGGGGCTGGCACCGACGTTGCGGGCGCTGGCCGACTCGGGTAGCGCGCTCACCGAAGTCCTCGGCGTACTCCTGACGTACCCCTTCCCTCAGAACGGGATCAACAACGTCATCCGGGGTGATTACGCGAACCTCGCCATGACGATCGACCTGACCCTCGATCGGCTCGACCTGAACTTCCTGACCGGAACCCCACTGGCGGGCCGATTGGCCGGACCGGAGGGAATTCTCGGCAGGGACGCCGGACTCGCCGCCCAGGCCGTCGATCCGTTCCAGGCGCCGCTCGCGCCGCCGCCCGCACAACCTGCCCCGGGACCTGCCGGCACACTCTCGATCCCCGGAATCGGCGAGATCACGATTCCCGGACTTCCCGAGGGGGTGTTCGGACCATGATGCTTTCACGATTCGTTCGCATCCAGCTCTCGATCTTCGCTGTGCTCACCGTGATCGGTCTCGTCGTGATGACGCTGCAGTACGTGCGTCTGCCGGCGCTGCTGGGGGTCGGCCAGTACACGCTCACCGTGGAACTTCCGTCCACCGGCGGCCTGTATCCGCACTCGAACGTGACCTACCGGGGTATCAACGTCGGAACGGTCCAGTCGGTCGCGCTCTCGCCCGCAGGCGTCGACGCGACGCTGTCGATCGGCAGCGACTACAAGATTCCTGCCGATGTGGACGCGGCCGTTCGGAGCGTGTCCGCCATAGGTGAGCAGTATGTCGATCTCGTTCCCCGCGAAGGGGGTTCGAGTGGTGGGTATCTCGCGGACGGCGACGTGGTGCCGGTGGAGCGCGCTACCGTCCCGCAAGAGGTCGGTGCCCTGCTGGACCAGGCGGACGTGTTGCTCGCCAGCATCGGCGACACGCGACTGCAGGCACTCGTGGACGAAGCCTTCGAGGCGTTCAACGGATCCGGTCCCGAATTGCAGGACCTGATCGACTCGACCCGCCTGTTCGTGCAGGAGGCATCGGGGAACAGCGCCGAAACCCGCCGGCTCATCGACGAGGTGGGGCCACTGCTCGACACTCAGACGGTCACCAGCGACGCCATCCGGTCGTGGACGCGGGACATGGTGACCTTCACCGATCGCTTGCGCGAGAGCGACCCCGATCTGCGGACACTGCTGGAGACCGGTCCGTCGGCCGCGGCCGAAGCCGAAGTGCTGCTGCAGGATCTCCGCCCGACACTTCCGCTCCTGCTCGCGAACCTGGTGAGCGTCGGTGAAGTCGGTGTCATCTACAACTCCGGGATCGAGCAGATCCTCGTGCTGTATCCGCCGATGACGACCGCGCTGATCACGGCGGCCGGGTCCGGACCGCCGGAGGACGGTGCGGTCGTCGACTTCCATCTCCAGCTTCACGACCCGCCGCCCTGTCTTTCCGGGTTCGTCCCGCCGGATCAGTGGCGCAGCCCCGCCGACACCACGATGGTCGACACGCCGGGGGATGTGTTCTGCCAGTTGCCGCAGGACTATCCGAACGCCCAGCGCGGTGCCCGGAACCTGCCGTGCATGGAGTATCCGGGCCGCCGTGCACCGACGCCCGATCAGTGCCGTACCGGCTACACACCGAAATACTCCGACAATCCGTGGCAGGGTCCACCTACGCCGGTAGGGTCCGACAATGTCGTGCCGACGCCTGCGTCATACACCGAAGGCAACGGTGCTGCGGCACCGGCTGGCGTCACCGCGCGCCGGATCGATCCGCAGACGGGGACGTATATCGGTCCCGACGGCACCGTGTACACCCACGCCCAACTGGGAGACGACCGGAGTTTGGAGACTTTCATGAAGGCACAGCAGGGCTGATGGCGAACGAACACGACAAAGACGGTCCCACCGTCGAGCCCGATACGGTTCCCGACGAGAGCACCACGCCGACGAGTGCGACCGATACCGGGGGCAGCGACACGGCACCGGCTGCCTCCGCGGCACCGGCGGCGCCGACATGGCCCAAACGGGTGGTCGTGGTCGCATCGATTCTGCTGATCGCCGTTGTGGCCGCCGGTGTCTGGCTGATCATCGACCAGCGGTCGGCCGACGAGCGTGACGAGCGACGAGCGGCGTTCGTCCAGGCTGCGCGTCAGACCGTGCTGAACCTGACGACGATCCGCGCCGACTCCGCAGACGCCGACGTGCAGCGGCTGATCGACGGGGCCACCGGCGACTTCAAGGCCGAATTCGAAGGGCGGGAAGGTCCGTTCGTCGAGGTCGTGCAACAAGCCGGCGTCACGACGATGGGGGAGGTGCTCGAGGCCGGAATCCAGAACGAGGACGGTACGTGCGCGTCGTCGCTCGTCGCGTCGCGTGCGATGGTGAGCAATGCCGACCAGACCGAGCCGGAACCACGCGATTTCCGTCTGCGCGTGACGATCTGTGACGAGAACGGCAGACTGCTGGCGTCGAAGGTGGAGTTCGTGCCGTGAGTGAAGACCGGAAAGACAAGCAGGTGACGTCAGTGAACACGGACAGCCAGGCGGACACGAACAGCCGGACGGATACGGCCGGCGAGACGAACACGACCGGCGAGACGAACACGACCGGCGACACCACATCCGGTGAGACCGCGGCCGCGACGGCTTCCTCACCCGGGGATACCGCAGCCGCAGACACCGCTCCGGACTCCACGGACACGGTCGTGAATTCCGCAGACACCGCTCCGGCACCCGCGGACACCGCACCCGCGCCCGTGGACACAGCACCGTCCTCGCAGTCGTACCTGCGGCACGTCGCGATCGGGCTGTCGGTGCTCGTACTCGTGTTCGCGGTCGTCGTGGGCTGGCTCGCGTACGGAGCGCGGGCCGACTCGGCTGCCGAGGCTGCCCGTACCGAAGCCCGTGTGGCAGCAGAGGAGCAGGCCGTCGCGATGCTCGCCTACACCCACGGCGAGGTGGACGATCAGATCGCCGTGGCGGGCGAGGGTCTCACCGGGGACTTCCGTGACGAGTACACGAATCTGATGAAGAACGTCATCGCGCCGGGGGCCAAGGAGAAGGCCATCAGCGTGCAGGTGAGCGTGCAGGGATCGTCGGTGGTATCCGCCGATGCCGACAGCGCCGTGACCCTGCTGTTCCTCAACCAGATCACCACGAGTTCCGAGAATCCGGAAGCCGTGAGCAGCGGCAGTCGTGTGCGAGTCGAACTCGAAAAACACGACGACCGCTGGCTCGTCAGCCGGCTGACACCGATCTAGGCTCCGGGGGGTCGCTCCCTCAACAGCATCGTGTTCCCGTCAGCACGGTGTTTCTGTCAGAGCACCGTGTTCCTGTCAGAGCACTGTGGCGACGTTCCACGCGGAGTGGATCGCTCCTTCGATGTAGCCGACGTCCGCGGCGTCACCGACCACGTGGATCTCCGGTACCCTGCCCTCGAGCTCGTCGGCGAGCGGCGCCGCGGCCGAGACTCCGGACGCCACGACGACCATATCGGCCGGGGCGGTGAGGGTTTCGTCACCGACGCGGAATTCGACGGTGTCGGCGGTGATGCGCTGCACCTGTGCTCGCCGGTGAATGGTTACGCCGACTTCGCCGGCGTGCCGAACTGCCGTCCAGCGTCGTGGCATGGCCATCGGCACGCCCAGTTGTCCGCCCTCTTCGAGCAGGGTCACCCGGCGCCCACGTTCTGCGAGGAACTCCGCCAGTTCGAGACCGACGAGCGAGCCCCCGACTACGACCACGTCTTTGCCCATGGGCAGGAACTTGCGGGTGACGGCGCGAATCGCCTGTGGGCTCTTGGTGATTCCCGACAGCTTGCCGAGGCGCCCCATGGTGCGGAGGAACAGCGGTTGTTCCGACGTGTCGCCGGCCCCGGTCATCAGGGCTCGCAGCGTATCGCCGGTGTGCACGTGTGGCAGATCGCCACCGGGAACATCGGGTCGGCCGCGCACCGCGCCGGTGGCGATCACGACGGCATCGGGTGCGAGTGCGGCGACGGAGTGGGCGGTGGCCTCGGTGTTCAGGCGGACATCGACGCCGAGGCGTTCGATCTCGGAGCGGAGCCACCTCAGCAACTGCTCGTTGTCCGGGGTGGTGAGGGTCGAGAACCAGAGTGTGCCGCCGAGCCGATCCGACTTGTCGAGCACCGTCACCCGGTGTCCTCGCTCGGAGGCGACGCGCGCGACTTCGAGCCCGCCCGGCCCGGCACCGACCACGACGACGTGCTTCGACGCGGACGTGGGGGTGAACGGCACCAGGGTCTCGTTGCCCAGCGCCGGATTCACCGCGCAGATCGGGGTGTCGTCCCAGAAATTCTCCTGAACACAGACATAGCAGTTGATGCACGGCCGCACCTGCTCCGGTGTGCCCGCGGCCAGCTTGCCGACCAAGGAGGGATCCGCGAGCAACTGGCGGCCCATCGCGACGAAATCGGCGTCGCCGTCGGCGATGGTCTTCTCGCCCACCTCGGGCAGCACGCGACCGACTGCGATCACCGGGATGCCGACGGCCTTTTTCACCGAGGCTGCCAGACCCGTGTAGGCGCCGACAGTGTTCGGGAGCGGCCCGTCGGTGAAGTTGGAGAACGGGTTTCGGCCCCAGCCGGTCACGTGGATCGCGTCGGCTCCCGCGGCTTCGAACAACTGTGAAGCGCGCACTGCCTCGTCTGTGCTCAGGCCGTCGGCTTCGCCGAATTCGCGTCCGGCGACGCGCACCAGAATCGCCAGGGAGTCGCCGACTTCGGCCTTCACCGCGCGGATGACCTCGCACGCCAGTCGCGCACGGTTCTCGAACGAACCACCGTATTCGTCGGTACGCCGATTGTCGGCGCGGCTGAGGAAGGCGCCGAGCACATAGCCATGGGCACAATGGATTTCGACCGCGTCCGCGCCTGCCGCTTTCACCCGGCCCGCCGCGTCCGCGAAGCAGCGCACGAGCCATGCCAGGTCCTCGTGCGTGGCTTCGTGGTATTCGGCCTGCTTGCCGTTCGTGACCGCAGCCATCTTCTGGAGTTCTTCACCGGTGTTGTCGGCGAGCGCGCTCAGGTCGGGGCTCGAGTTCGGGGTCGAGGGGACGAGCAGCGGCCGATCGTTGACGGTGTCGATCCGTGCCACCTTGCCGTGGTGCGTCATCTGCACGCACAGAGCACTACCGGCCTCGTGGACAGCATCGGCGAGTGCGGTGAGACCGGGGATGAACCTGTCCTCCGACAGCCCGGGTTCCTTGGTGCTGGCGCAGCCGAGCGGATAGGCGACAGCGCAGCATCCGGTGATGATCAGCCCGGTGCCGCCCTCGGCGCGGGCGACGAAATGGTCGATGTCGCCCTGCTCGATCTCGCCGTCGTCACACAGATTCATGTCCATGGCGGGCAGGACGACCCGATTCCGCAGCGTCACGGGCCCGATGGTGCCGGGGGAAAGGAGATGGGGGAAGGTTCCGGTCGTCACACCAAGACGTTATGCCCGCAGGTTGTGTCCCGCGGCACAGTTCCACTCAGTGGGACCGACCCGCTACCCGCTGTTCCCGTTGCTGCCTTCACCCGGTGTGATCAGCGCAGGTCCCGCAGCGCCGGTGTGCGACAGCGCTTCGAGGAACGAGCGTGCCCACCGGTCGACATCGTGCGTGAGGACCTGACGGCGGAGGGCACGCATCGTCTTGCGTCCGACGTCGCGGGGTTGCTCGATCGCAGCCTGCATCTTGTCCTTGACGTCCTCCAGGTCGTGCGGATTGCACAGGAAGGACTGACGCAGTTCGGCTGCTGCGCCGGTGAATTCGCTGAGCACCAGCGAACCACCGAGATCGCTGCGGCACGCGATGTATTCCTTGGCGACGAGGTTCATCCCGTCGCGCAACGGCGTCACCAGCATTACGTCGGCGGCGACGAAGAAGGCGATGAGTTCCTCGCGAGGCACCGGGCGGTGGATGTAGTGGACCACCGGGCGGCCGACCTCGGCGTACTCACCGTTGATGCGACTGACCATGCGCTCGATCTCGCCGCGCATCTGCACATACGACTCGACGCGTTCGCGGCTGGGAGTCGCGAGTTGCACCATGACGGTGCGGGCCGGATCGACCCGTCCCTCGTCGAGGAGTTCGTTGAGGGCGTCGAGCCGGACGTCGATGCCCTTGGTGTAGTCCAGCCGGTCGACCCCGAGCAGGATGTGGTCCGGGTTGCCCAGCTCTTTGCGGATCGCCTTGGCCCGGTCGCGAATCTTCTTGCTACGCGACTGTTCGTCGAGTTCGCCCGACGCGATGGAGATGGGGAAGGCCCCGACGCGCACCGAGCGGAATCCGACCTGGACCACACCGAGCTTCGAGCGGACACCGATGTTGCCGCGCGAGGTCTGGTGGCCGGCGAGCCTGCCCGCCAGGTAGAGGAAGTTCTGGGCGCCGCCGGGGAGATGGAACCCGATGAGGTCGGCGCCGAGGAGTCCTTCGACGATCTCGGTGCGCCAGGGCATCTGCATGAACAACTCGACCGGCGGGAACGGAATGTGCAGGAAGAACCCGATCGTGAGGTCGGGCCGCAGCATCCGCAGCATCTTCGGCACCAACTGGAGTTGGTAGTCCTGGATCCAGACGGTGGCGTTCGGTGCTGCGGCCTTGGCCGCTTCTTCCGCGAAGCGCCGGTTGACCTCGACGTAGACGTTCCACCATTCGCGCCGGTATTCCGGGCGGACGATGACGTCGTGGTAGAGCGGCCACAGCGTCGCGTTGGAGAACCCCTCGTAGTAGTCGGCGATCTCCTGAGTGCTCAGGGGAACCGAGTACAGCGTGAGGTCGTCCTCGACGATGACGCCGGCATCGGCGTCGGCCACCCCGGCCCAGCCGACCCACGCTCCGTGGTTGGAACGCAGGATCGGCTCGAGGGCGGTGACGAGACCGCCGGGGCTGCGCTTCCACCGGGTCGTGCCGTCCGGCAGGCGTTCGAGATCCACCGGCAGGCGATTCGCGACGACGACGAAATCGGACGGGGTGATCGACTCGGATTCTTCGGTCGCATCCGCGCCGCCTGCTGTCACGTCGTGTCCTCTCGAGGTGCCGGTCCGATGGATCTCGTCAGTACTTTTCGGCCGGGCCGATGCCCAGCATCGACAGCAGCATGCGGCACTCGTCCGCAGTCTCGGCGTAGGCGGCGACGACGCGCTGTGCCTGTCGGGCGGTCTCGTCGGCGACAGGTTCGAGATCGTCGTCGGCGAGAACGTCGGGCGTGGTGGGGTCCGCGGTCATGTGTTCCTCCCGGGTAGCTGCTCGGCGCGAGCATGCATCTGCCTCGACTCTAGGAGAGTGGGACACCGGGGCGCCACCCGCCGGGTGCTGGATCGATCATGGCCGGGGCCCTCGCGGTACCGTAGGGCTCGTAACGCCGCGCTCGTCGATCTGTGCGCGTTCGTCCCCCGCAGTCTTCGAGGAAGGTCTCCATGCCCATTGCGACGATCAACGGAATCCCGCTGAACTACCAGGTCAAGGGATCCGGCGACCTCGTAGTTCTCGTCATGGGAACCGGTAGCCCCGGCCGGGTGTGGGACCTGCATCAGGTGCCCGCGCTCGTGCAGGCCGGCTACCGCGTGGCCACGTTCGACAACCGTGGCATTGCGCCGTCGGGGGAGAGCCTGAGTGGGATGACGCTCGACGATCTCGTTGCCGACACCGCGGGCCTGATCGAGTTGCTCGGCGGCCCGGCGCATGTCGTCGGCACGTCGATGGGTGCGCGCGTCGCGCAGGAACTGACGTTGGCGCGTCCGGAACTCGTCCGCAAAGCGGTGTTCCTCGCCGGCCATGCACGGATGGACCGGTTCCAGATGACGCTCACCGAGGGGGAGCGGCAGTTGTACGACAGCGGTGTGGAGTTGCCGCCCAAGTATCAGGCCGCGGTGACTGCGGTGATGAACCTGTCGCCCGCCTCGCTCGCCGACGAGAACACCGCACGCGACTGGCTCGACGTGTTCGAGTTCAGTGGCGGGAAGCTGTCGCCCGGGGTGCGGGCCCAGTTGGGAATGGACCGCGAGTTCGATCGCCGTGCCGCCTACCGGGCGATCACGAAGCAATGCCTCGCGGTGGGATTCGCCGACGACCGCATGATTCCGGCGTATCTGTCGCGGGAAGTGGCGGAAGCGATTCCGGGCGCACGGTACGAGGAGATTCCGGACGCGGGTCACTACGGGTACCTGGAGCGTCCCGAGGTGGTCAACAAGGTGTTACTGGACTTCTTGGCGGCGTAGCGGCCAGAGCACGTGTTCGGCGCGGGGGGGGGGGGGGGGGGGGGGGGGGGCGCGGCGGGCCCGCCCCCGCCCCCCCGCGCGGGGGGG
>NZ_JAXION010000011.1:0-57430 GCF_049311045.1 Rhodococcus sp. 7Tela_A2
GCGCGCGGGGGGGGCCGGGGCGGGGGGGGGCGCGGGGCCCCGCCCCGCCCGGCCGGCCCGTTTCGCGTGGGACAACCTCAGGACGCGCCCTCGGTGTCGTCGAAGAAGTGCCAGGTTCCGTCTTCGTCGTTCTGGGCCTCCATCCGCCAGCCGAGTTCGCTGTTGTCGGCACGCTTGTCGACGAACCACGCGTGCGCGTCATCGGCACTGGCGATTTCCTTGGTCTCGACGATGTCGCCCTTGGGATCGATCACTCTGTAATTAGCCATGCCCGAGTACTTCCCGGCGGAGCCCCGGCCCTAAACCTCCTTTTCCTCCCCGCTCGCGCCGCCCCGCTCCCGCCGTGTCGCACAGCGGGACCGCGACCCAGGGGTGTAGGGTGGAGAAATCGCACGGCTCGCAGCCTCCGAGCTATCTTCTTCGGACGGGCCTCGATGATCTTCTTCGATCTGCACCCGAGTACCCGCGCATACACCGCGCGACCTCGCTGTTTGCACCTCGTCGCTCCCCTTCGGCCGGAGTTGTCCGCGCCGAACCCGAAAGGACCACCATGAGTAGCTACACCGAAGCCAACAATCCCTTGTTCCTGCAGCCGGTCAACCCGAACGAGCCGGAGCAGGCCGAGCCTGTCGCGCCTGCCGCGCAGGTCGGCCCCTACGACTACAGCTCGATCTTCTCCGGTCGCCCCTGACGGCCTACGGTGTCGCGCACTCCACGAGAGCGCGCGACACCGGTTCGCCGTGCCCGTCGTTCTGATCGGCTGCCGCGGTGAGAACGTCGATGTGGTTGTACCCGGGAAGGGTGATCGCCACAGCGTTCGGATGGTTCGACGCCGGGAGCGTGATTCCACCGCTCCCGCGCAACGTGAGGACCGGGTTCCTCGTCACCCCGTCGCGGTACAGATGATGCGCCGCAAACGACGGGGCCGTACTCTGCGCGAGATCCGACGGTAAGCGCATCGGGAAGTACCACTCGGTGAAATCCAACGGCGGCTCGGACAGGTTGCGCGCCAACTCGTTTATCGATGTCACCTCACCGGCCCGAGAGGTGTACCGGCTTTCCTCCGGCAACGACGCTTCGGTACCCACCTCGTCGTAATCGAGCCACCGGTAGATCAGCTCGGGGTCGCCGTATACCGCCGGCGACGCCTTCGGGGCGTCCCCGAAGGATCCCGATTCGAGTATCTCCGGAGTGGACGGCACCGGGAACACCTTGTCCTGCACCGGCCCTCCGGTCATGAACCCGACACTCGCCTGCAAGAACCCCAGCGGCTGTGAGTTGTCGTCCAGGAGGGCGCCGAGCACCGCTTCATTGGTGGCGTTGAGCGTCCGCACATCGGGTACACCCGTCGCGAACATCTCCGGATCCTTCGCCAGCAACGTACGCAGCGTCCAGTTCACGTTCGCGTTGTCGGGCATCCGCGACACGATGTCGTTGACCCCGTCGGGGTCCAACCGTGCCGCAAGCCCTGCCAGCGCAAGGGTATTCGTGGTTTCGGGGTTGATGACCGCGGGAAGTTGCAGGACCGGACTCGCCGTGGAGGCCGCTCCGAGGAAGATCTCGAGCGGTGCGGCCAATGCTTCGGGTACGTCGGGTTGCTGCCCGGAACTCGGGAACGGCGCGCCCGCACGAATAACGGTATCGAGCGCGAAATAGCCCGAGCACTGGTTGTAGCCGGCGTCGTCGGTGGTGGCAGGGTCGGCGTCGAAATCCCATTCCGCGAAGTAGCCGGTGATGAAACCGCCCATCGAGTGCCCACCGCAGAGCACCTTCTCCTTGCGGACCTTCTGGTCCGGAAACTCGTGTCGCAGAAGGTCGTACTGGTCGCGCAGGGTCTGCTCGAGACCCACATGTGCGAGCCACGCGACATCCGACCCTGTCGCATGTCCTTCGAAGCGTGCGCCGTCGATCTCGGCGTCGCGGAAGTAGTAGTCGGTGGCCGTATCCAGATCGCCCGTCTCGAGCGCGGCGCGCATCCCGACGTGGTCCTCGAGACAGTTGGAGCGCCGGTCGAGGGCCCAGAACTCGACGTGCAGGCCGCGCTCTGAGGCCGCCACCACCGTATTGCGAGCCACACTCTCGAATGCCCCTGCGCCCTCGAAGATTCCGGGCTGTGCGACGAAGATGCGATCGGCATCCCCGGACTCGACGGGGCCGTCGACCGACCGCCACCGCAGATACGACAGTCGGTCGCACTCCGGTGGGTGCGGCCCCACCTCCGGCGGTAACGGCACGGCGATGGACACGACCGACCCCGCAACCTTCTCGGCGAGCGGCGCTGTGGACAGGTACGGAACCTCGGTCCGGTCTCCGGCCTGCGCGTGGGCCACCCCTGGGAGGACCACCATGCCGGCACCGGCAGTCGCCGCGAGCAGCACCGACATCGACGCCCGCGCGACCGCATCCACGATCTTCATGTGTCCCCCCACCGAGTCCCTCGGATCGAACCGCACCGGGTGGCGTATGGCAACCCCGCCGTCCGGAATCTGTCGATTCCACCACGGTGGGTGCGACGGTGACGTGGAATACCGCATTCGGCGGCAGCGATCCGCAGGTTCGGTCAGGCGCGGCGCTCCGGGACGGTCCCGGCCCCCGGCCGGGTGGCTCGTCGGCCGATCCGGACCCCGGCCGGGGTCGAACGATCCCGGAGCGCGCGTCGTGTTACCCGTTCACCTTCGCCGAAGGTCCCTATCGGTAAGGCCGTTCGTCCTCAATCCTGACGACCTTCGGCTCGAATACGTATTGCCGGCCCAGATTTCCCCGCAGGGTGACGGAGGCGGCCGGCTGGGGATATGAGATTCCGGCGTCACTTGCCCGTGTTCGAACGGCCGTGATCACTCGACCCGCGGTTGCGCCGCCTGCGGAGGAAGTTCGACACCGCCAACAACGATTTCGACGTCTTCGTCGGGTGCCCTTTTCGGCGCTGCAGAACACCGGCAACGAGAGACAAACCCCCGGCGACCAGCGGAACTGCCAGCGAGAGCAGCACCCATCGACGGACCGGCTTACTGAGCAGAGCCCACATGTGAAGTCCTTTCACCCATACGCCGCCTCGTCGATCGAGGCGACGGTCGTGCCATCCATGGACGGCCGACGTCTTTCCCTCTTATCTATGCCCAGAGTGCCCTCCACCTATTCCCTCCTGCGGCGATGAAGATCATCCGGCACAACGCAATCGGATTCGGCGTCGCGGCAGGCGAAAGCCCCCTCGAGGGCCCGGCACGGAAAGATCGGCGCCATTTCCGCTCGGGTACGATTCCCCGGGGTTAAAGAGAAGCCCTTGATCGTCAATCGTGTCCGCGGTGTCGAGTGCGAGTTTTCGAACCGGCGGGATCGGGTCTGTTTCAGGAGAAACCCTTCAATGAGAGTTGTTCCCGCGTCGAATGCTCGGCCGGTCTCCCCTCCCCGCGGTCCAGGGGGAATCGGGGCTTCGGATCGCTGTGCGTCGCGTCACCGGTGGTGCCCGCCGAGCACTGTCGGCCGACACCCGTGTTCGTCTGAGCCGGTAGAGATCTCGAGTGCTTCCGAGTGCATGCACCGAGATTCCGGTCGCCCGGTGGTCACCGCATGACGGACCACGACGGGAACGGATCCTCGACCGTCACCCCGGCGTCGAACAACGCCGATCCCGCAACTGTGTTCACTGCCCTGGCCGAGATCCTGTACGGCGGCGCCGACGCTTCCGAGGTGTACTCGGCGATCTGCGTGGCCGCAACCCTGCTCGTGCCCGGCTGTGACCACGCGAGCGTGATGCTGCGCCGCAACGGAGAGTTCGTCCTCGTCGCCGCCAGCGACGATGTCGCTGCGGCCATCGATTCCCACGAGCGGCACCTCGGTGAGGGACCCTGCCTGGACGCGATCGAGGAAGAGGTTCCGCAGATCGAGGCAGATCTGCGGAACGGCTCGTCGTGGCCCGCACTCGCCCGGGCGGTGGTCGAGTCCACGCCCGTGCGCGGAGCAATGGGTTTCCGGTTGCTGATCGACGAACGCAAGGTCGGAGCACTGAATCTGTTCTCGGATACTGCCGGCGCGTTCACTTCCGCGGCCGCGGCCGACCATGCCAGCATGCTGGCGGCGTTCGCCTCGGTCACTGCCACCGCAATCGGGCGCGGCGAAGACATCGACTCGCTGCGTAGCGGTTTGGTGAGCAACCGGGAGATCGGCAAAGCAGTCGGCCTCGTGATGGCGGCCCAGGACCTCACAGCCGACGAGGCGTTCGACCTTCTGCGGCGCACGTCGCAGCAAGTCAATCTCAAGGTTGCCGATCTGGCCCGCACCGTCGTCGAGAATCATTCCGTCGGCAAGGACCGCTGAGCCCCGACGGCGGCGTGAGCTACTGCTCTGAACTCACGCCGCCTGGGTCCGCCACCCGCCCGGGCAGATGTCAAACCTCTCTCTCCGGTACCCCGCCCTCACTGCACGGAAACCCGTCGGATCGACAGCACCGCCATGTCCCCCGGCGGCGCCGGAACCGCGCTAGGAGCGCGCCGCGCCGGGCAGGTCCGCGGGGTGAACGGCTCCCGATGGTCCCAGCTCGGTCTGGGTTTTCGCGCCGACGAGTGTGAAGCACACGCGGGCTCCCTCCGTCCACGTGGTGTCGATCCAGATGTTGCCCCCGTGGTAGTCGACGATCTTTCTGCATACGGCCAGACCGATACCGGTCCCGGTGTAGACGTCCCGGGCATGCAAGCGCTGGAAGATGACGAAGACTTTTTCCGCGAATTCGGCGGGGATACCGATGCCGTTGTCGCTGACGGAGAACTCCCAGCCGGCCGCGTCGTCCTCCGCGTCCACCCTCTCGCACGTGATCCGGACGACGGGAGTCCGGTCGGGATGCCGGAACTTGATCGCATTGGCCAGCAGGTTCTGCCAGAGCATCGTCAGCAGGGTGGGGTCACCGGTCAGCTCGGGCATCTTCTCGGGCCGCTCGATGCGCGCCTGCGCCTCGTCGATCATGATCGCGAGATTGGACTGCGCCTTGTCCAAGGTCTTGTCCAGGTCCACGCGCAGACGCGCGTCGTTGACCCGGCCCACGCGGGAGAACGCCAGCAGGTCGTTGATGAGGACCTGCATACGTTTCGCCCCGTCGACCGCGAAGGCGATGTACTGGGCACCCCGGTCGTCGAGTTTGTCTCCGTAGCGCTTCTCGAGCAACTGGCAGAAGGAGGCAACCTTGCGCAGCGGTTCCTGCAGGTCGTGCGACGCAACGTAGGCGAACTGCTCCAGTTCGGTGTTGGAGCGTCGAAGCTCGTCGGCCTGGGCATCGAGATCGGCGGTCTGACGAGCAAGCTTGTCCTGCTGCCGGCGTGCATCGGTCAATGCCTGGGCGATGTGCCCGCGCATCGCCTCCACGTCCGTCGCAAGGTCCCGGATGTCCTTCGGGCCCTGCGGGTAGATGTGCTGATCGAAGTTCCCGTCACCGGCAACCCGCCGCGTCGCCGCCCGGAGCCGGAGAAGTGGCGTGGCGACCAGGTTGTGCACGAGCACGACCATGAGTGCGCCGGTGAACAGGAAACCGACCACCATCGCCACGAGGACAGAGTTGCGTACGGTGCGGGCTTGCACGAGCCCCTCGTAACCGTCCGCCTGAGCCTGGACGAGGATCGTGTTCTGGTCCTCGAATTGGGAGCGCAGCACGTCGAAGGCGGCACGTCCGCGTTCGATCTCCGCGATATCGGTTCGCTCGGTTCCGCTCGGCGGTGCATCCACGAGCGGCTCTGCGTACTCGGCACGCCATGCCGCCGCATTCGAGGTGATGGTGTCGAGGTTGGCGAGCGCATCGTCGTGGCCGGCCATCAGGGTGCGCAGCCGCTCCACGGAGTTCTGCTCGGCCTCGAGCCCGGTGAGGTACGGCTCGAGAAAGCCCGGGTCTCCGGTGAGGGCATAACCACGCGCCCCGGTCTCCTGGTTGAGCAGAGCAGACTGGAACCGGTACGCCTCGACCTGTGCCGGCTGGATGTCCACGACCAACTGGTCGGTGATCCGGGCGGTCCGGTCGATGAAGTAGGTACCGATAACCGTGCCCACCAGAAGGAACACCGCCAGGGCTGCGAACGCAACCTGGAACCAGCCCTGGACAGTCATCCGGGAACGGATCTGTTCGCTCTTGGGTTCGGGTAACGAAGGATCTCTCATGCTCGCTTAGGTCCTGTTCTTTCCACTTCGCGCCGCACACCGGTCCGATGTCCGCGTGCGTTTCCGATCCGAGCGAGACGGGACGACCCTGCACGCGGCAGGGGTACCGACATCGAGAACACCGCCGTAGCGTACTGGGAGGAATCGGACACGGGTAATCGCACGGCATCGATGGTCTTTTCCTGCCCGTCCGAACGAATTGCAGCCGGACACGCTCGGGTCCCGGGCGGCTCGGGACCGACCCGGCGGGCGTCCGGGCATGAGCGGACGAGCCACAACGGGATCGCGACGAGCGGAGCGTCACCGTGCCCGAATTGCCGCCATCATCATCGAACCGAGGACGCGAGCACGACCACGTGGCATCGTTGAAGAGCGGGTACCTGCATGTTCACCGAGCACCACACCGTAGGCCTGGAGGCCACCATGCTCATTCTCCTCGGACTCGTTCTCCTGCTCGCCGCCGTTGTCGTCGGGGTTGTCGGCGTATTGACCAACGGCGGCGAGGAACACACGATCACCGACGGGTTCTCCGTCTTCGGCTACGAGGTCACCGGCTCCACCGGGACACTGTTCCTCTACGGCATCGTCGTGGGCGCTGTCGGCCTGCTCGGGCTGGCTCTGCTCATGTCCGGGGCGCGGCGATCGTCCCGGCGTACCAGAACTGCCCGCCGCGAGGCGAAGGACGCCCGCAAAGAAGCAGCGAAAGCACAAAAGGACCGGGACCGCATCGCGGAACAGAACAGCACGCTCGTCTCGGATGCGAATACCGCCCGCACCACACCTGCCACCGACACCGCACCCGCTACCGGCACCGCACCTACCACCAGGACACCCACCAGCGGAACGACACCCGGCGGAACGACACCCAGCGGAACGACATCATCTACCGACACGACGTCGCACGGCGCCCATCAACGCGGCGCGCGACACACGGGAGAAGGCCGGCCCTGAACGCGGCTGCGTGGCGAGGGCAACTGCGTCGATCCTGCTGACGTCGTCGGAAGTGCCCCCAGTGGGACTCGAACCCACACTTGGCGGATTTTAAGTCCGCTGCCTCTGCCAATTGGGCTATAGGGGCGTCCGGAACACCCTAGCGCGTGACGGACTGGGCGATCCCGTCCAGGATGTCGTGCTCGCTCACAACGAGTTCGGTGATGCCGGCGCGGCGTCGGAGTTCGTCGGCGAGGACGGTGGTGACGATTGCGCCGCCGCCGATGACGTCCACCCGGCCGGGGTGCATCGGCCCGAGAGCAGCACGTTTCTCGCGGGTCGCGGCGAGCAGGCCGTCGCACACCTGCCGGAGGCGGTCGAACCCGACGGTCGACAGATGCACCCGGTCGGGATCGTAGGTGTCGAGGTCGTTGCCGAGCGCGGCAAGAGTGGTCATGGTGCCCGCGACTCCGACCCAGGTACGGGCGCGCTCGACCGGAACGTGCGCGAGCGCCTCTGCGATCTTTTCCGCGGCGACCTCCCGCGCCTCCGAGACCTGCTCGGCGGTGGGCGGATCGTCGTGCAGACACCTCTCCGTGAGGCGCACGCACCCGATGTCGGTGGAATACGCTGCGTGAACACCGTTCTCGTCGCCCAGCACCACCTCGGTGGAGCCGCCACCCAGATCGACGACGACGAAAGGTCCCCTGGCGGCATCGAGTTCACCGACGGCACCGGCGAAGGACAAACGCGCCTCTTCGTCACCGGTGATGACTTCGGCTTCGGCGCCGGGAATCACGGCTCCGAGCACCTCGCGGGTCATGGAGAAGAAGTCTTCCCGATTCTGCGCGTCGCGTGTCGCCGATGTCGCGACCATCCGCACCCCGGTCGCACCGGTGTCGCGAATGATGCCGGCGTACTCGGTGAGCGCCACGCGGGTTCGCTCGATCGCCTCGGGAGCGAGACGGCCCGTCGCATCGACGCCCTGCCCCAACCGGACGACGCGCATCAGCCGGGTGACATCGGTGAGGGTGCCGTCGTCGGCGATGTCCGCGACGAGCAGGCGAATGGAGTTGGTCCCGCAGTCGATGCCCGCTACGCGAGACACGCTCACTGCGCTTCCCCACGGAGTTCGGCGTAGGTGGGCCAGTCGGCAGGAACAGCGGTGCCGCGCAATCCGGCGTCTGCGGCGAGGGCGACGGATTCGTCGCCGAGCCGGTTGAGACCCGGGCCCTTCGCGAGCGAATGTGCGATCAGAACGTGCAGGCACTTGACCCGATCGGGCATGCCTCCGCCGGTGAAATCGGTACCCAGCGACTCGATGGCGTTACGTTCGGCGAGGTACGACTCGTGGGCACGCCGGTACGAGGACGCGAGTTCGGGATCGGTGCCGAGCCGTTCGGTCATTTCCCGCATCACACCTGCGGACTCCTGCCGGCTCGCTTCCGCGGTGAGGCGGGGATCGGTCAGGTAGTACAGCGTCGGGAACGGTGTGCCGTCCGGCAGCTTCGGCGCGGTTTTGACCACGCCGGGCACGCCGTCGGGGCAACGGTAGGCGATGGCCAGGACGCCGCGGGGTTCGCGCCCGAGCTGTGCTGCGACGGCGTCGAGGTCTTCCTGCGTCACTGAATCGGTCACCCGGGGATATCTCCTGGTTCTGGGGGTGCCACAGGCATCGGCTGCGGCAGTGGTTCGGTTTCGGGTTCGGGAGGCGGTTCGGCCACCGAACGCCACAGGTCGCTGTACCAGGCTCCGGTGGTCGGCGACTCCGGTTCTTCTTCTTCGAGTTCGGGCGGCACGTCGCCGGGCAACTGCACCATGTACGGAATGTCGCCGGGCATCACGAAGCGCAACCGCTCACGTGCCTGCGCCCGGATCCACGCCGGGTCTTCGATGTGCGCCTTCATCTCTTCGAGCGCGGCGATCTCCGTCTCGAGCTGCTCCCGTTCGCGAGCGAGCTGCTCGGCTTCGGAGCGCTGGCTCACGTACGTGCGCAACGGCACCGCGAGCGTCAATGCGAGCGCACACACGACCAGCGCGAGGATGGCCGCGCGCCCCGTGGACAGACCGAGAAAGGTGCGTTCCCGGTGGTCCCGGCGCGCGGCGTGGGGGGGGCCGCACCGCCCGGGGGGGGCCGGGCGCGACCGGAGGCGCCGGAACGCCCGCGGCCGGGCGACGAATGGACGGGGTCCTCGCGTCCGGCCGGACGGGCTCCGGCGCTCTCGGTACCGCTGTCGACCGGAGCGGTAGATCCCGTGGGGCGTGCCCGGCTGGGCCGCCGCGCACTTGCCGCACCTTCGGTGCGGGCTCGACGGGCGCCGGGCCGGGATCTACCGCGCTGGTTCATACCGGATTTCAGCCCTCGAGGTTGAACCGCGGGAAGGCGACTTCGCCCGCGTAACGGGCAGCGTCCCCGAGGGACTCCTCGATGCGCAGCAGCTGGTTGTACTTCGCCACGCGCTCGGACCGTGCCGGTGCACCGGTCTTGATCTGGCCGCTGCCGACCGCAACTGCGAGGTCGGCGATGGTGGTGTCCTCGGTCTCGCCGGAACGGTGGCTCATCATCGTCTTGTACCCGTTGCGGTGCGCGAGATCCACGGCATCGAGAGTCTCGGTGAGAGTGCCGATCTGGTTCACCTTCACGAGCAGCGCGTTGGCGGCACCCTTGACGATGCCTTCTTCGAGCCGCTCGGGGTTGGTGACGAAGAGGTCGTCGCCGACGAGCTGCAGCTTGCCGCCGAGCTTGTCGGTGAGCGCGACCCAGCCGTCCCAGTCGTCCTCGCTGAGCGGATCCTCGACGGAGACGAGCGGGTACGCGGCGAGCAGTTCGGCGTAGAAATCAGCCATCTCGTCGGCGGTGCGGTTCTTGCCCTCGAACGCGTAGCCGGTGCCCTCGGTGTAGAACTCGGTGGCGGCGACGTCCAGTGCCAGAGCGACATCGGTGCCGAGCTTGAGACCGGTCTTCGCGACGGCCTCGCTGATCAGGTCGAGCGCTTCCTTGGTGCCTGCGACGTCCGGCGCGAAACCGCCCTCGTCGCCGAGCCCGGTGGCCAGCCCCCTGCTCTTGAGCACGGACTTGAGCGAGTGGTACACCTCCGCACCCCAGCGCAGCGATTCCTTGAACGTGGGCGCGCCGATCGGAGCGACCATGAACTCCTGGACGTCGACTCCGGTGTCGGCGTGTGCGCCACCGTTGAGGATGTTCATCATCGGCACGGGCAGGATGTGCGCGTTCGGGCCGCCGAGGTAACGGAACAGCTCGAGGCCCGCAGATTCGGCACCGGCCTTGGCAACGGCGAGCGACGCTCCGAGAAGTGCGTTGGCGCCGAGACGACCCTTGTCGGGCGTGCCGTCGGCATCGAGAAGCGCCTGGTCGACGGTGCGCTGTTCGGTTGCGTCGAGTCCGATGATCGCCGGAGCGATCTCTTCGAGGACCGATTCGACGGCCTTCTCGACACCCTTGCCTCCGTAACGGTCGCCACCGTCACGCAGTTCGACGGCTTCGTGCTCACCTGTGGAGGCCCCGGAGGGTACCGCAGCGCGGGCGAAACTTCCGTCCTCGAGCAGCACCTCGACCTCGACCGTCGGGTTGCCCCGGGAGTCGAGGATTTCGCGGGCTCCTACCTGCTCAATGATGGCCACTGGCTGATTCTCCTTCGATGGACTTCACGCTGCGGTGTCTGCACGCTGGGGACAGCCTAACCGGCGCGACCAGGGTGTGAGGCACAGGCGCGCGTCTGGGACGCGGCCGCGACCCGCCTGGACCGTGCTCGACGGTCTGCTACGGACGTACGCCCACACCGTACGCAGCCGCGCGGTCGCGTACGAGCGTCATGTACTCCCCCGAAAGGTTGTAGGCCATCAGAGCCCGCGTCCACCCTTCCGCACTGTCGAGATCGCCGCCGCGCTCGCACAGGTAGCGTCCCGCGCTGAGAGCGGCGTCGTCGATGTTGTCCGGGTCCGCCACGCCGTCCCCGTTGGCGTCCACACCCCACCGCTCCCATGTCTCGGGGATGAACTGCATCGGGCCCATGGCCCGGTCCAGCAGTGGGTCGCCGTCGAGCCTGCCGCCGTCGGTGTCGCGGATTTCGGCGAGGCCGGGGCTTCCGTCGAGCGGCACACCGCGGATCTCGGGTGTCGCGGTGCCGTCGGGGGCGAGGGACGCGCCGCCGTGCCGCCCGTGCCGGCTCTCGACGCTGCCGATCCCGGCGAGGGTCGTCCAGGCCAGGCCGCACTCGGGCCGCGTCGCGGCCAGCACCGCTGCGGCGTGTCCGTACGCTTCGAGCGCCACCACCGGGATGTCGAGCGCGTCGGCCTGCGGTTGCGCCCACTCTCTCAGCAGTCCCGCGGTGCGCCCGGGACCTGCGAAGTCGATGGGCGGAACTTCCGTACCACGCGCGGGCGGCACTCCGTCCGGGACGGCGATCCGGGGCTCCTGCGGCACGGTGAGGCTGACACCCACGGCAAGGAGGACGACCACCCCGAAGATGCCGAAGAGAGCGAACGGCCAGGGGGAACGACGTCGGCGCGGGGCTTGGTACACACCTCCATCCTCCACACGTCGGATCGGACGGCGCGCGATCGGCGCCGTCAGCAGGCGCCGTCCCTGCGCAGGACTGCGCCGACGGTACGACGGAGGATCGACATCCATGGTGAAACTCCGGATCTCCACGTACCGGAGGTCGGCGCGGACGGACTCCTCCCGGGAGAGGTCACTGCGTGATGCGCGGATCGTCGTGCGCCTTGAACAGCACGCCGGCTCCCGCATCGAGTTCGAGAACATCGTGCAGTCGCTGTTCCGCGCCCGGCACCATGCTCCGGAACGTGTACATCGTGAACCGCGCTCCGCGGGTCTGCCGATACAGCACCCGTTCCCGAACGGGTCTGCTCGTCTCGATCCGGTCCCGTGCCGGCTTCCTGTGACGCGCTTTCCTTCGGTGGGCCACTTCGGCCGTAGTCGCCTCGGCCCCGTCGGTGCCCGTCGGAACAACGCGCAACAACAAACCATTTGTTTCCCAGGTCACCGGGCCCGGAACCCACCGCTCCCCCGCCCCGTCGCCCAGGGCAGGTCGATGTACCCGACCCTCACCATGCCCTCCACCACCTCGGACGGCTTCGGAGCGCTGAGCAGAAAGCCTTGTCCCCGTCTGCATCCCAGCTCCAGGAGATAGGGCACCGCCCCCTCCGCCTCGATACCTTCGGCCACGAGGTCCAGACCGAACGACGTCGCGAGCCCGGCGATGGAATTGACGATGACCCGGTCACCTTCGCTGCGATGAAGATTCTGGACGAAGCCCTTGTCGATCTTGAGCGTGTCCACCGGCAGCGACTTGAGGTGACCGAGCGAGCTGTATCCGGTGCCGAAGTCGTCGATCGCGATCCGGACTCCCAGCCGTTCGAGCCGCGAGAGGGTCGCCCTGGTTCGCCGCAGGTCGCCGACCACGACATTCTCGGTGATTTCGAGACAGACCTCGGCACCCCTCAGTCCGTGACGCCGCAGCATCGACGCGACCGACTCGTCGAACCCCACGGTCACCAGCTGGACCGGTGAGACGTTGATGCCCATCACCAGATGGAGACCGGGGATCTTCTTCTTCCACGACGCGAGCTGGGCACACGCCGTATCCATCACCCACCTGCCCAGTTCTGCTGCAAGATTGGTCGATTCGGCGACATCGATGAATTCGGCGGGCGCAAGCGTGCCGAGAACCGGATGGTTCCAGCGCACAAGTGCCTCCACCCCGAGGATCGCTCCCGACCGCAGATCCACCTCCGGTTGATACTCGAGGATCAAATGGTCGTCGTCGATCGAGGCCCGCAGATCGAGTTCGATGCGGGTCCGTCGCTCGCCTTCGTGGTTCATGTCCTCCGTGAAGAAGCCGACGCTGTTGCCGCCCTGCACCTTCACCGCCATCATCGCCTGGTCGGCGCGACCGAGCAGCGCCACCGAGGAGATCTCCCCCGGCTCACCGAGCGCGATGCCGAGACTGACTCCTCGTCCCACCAATTGGCCGTCGAGAGAAACCGATTCACCCACCACCCGCTGGATCTGCGCTGCTCGCTCCCACGCGTCGGCCGGTGTGGCCGGACCTGCCAGGACGACGACGAACTCGTCGCCACCGAGCCGGGCCACCACGTCGACCGGGCGGTTGACCTGCATCAGCCGCTCTCCGATCCTGCACAGGTATGTGTCGGCGGCACGATGCCCGAGGAAATCGTTGAGCGCTTTGAGGCGGTCGAGGTCCAGAAACAGCACCGCCACCGGTCCCGGGTTCCCGGGTCGCAGCCGTTCGTCGAGGTATTCGAGCAACGCCCGTCGACTGGCCAGACCCGTCAACGAGTCGTGATATGCGGCGTAGCGTAGTTCTCCCTCGGCCCGAACACGTGCTTGCACCTGCGCGAACAAGGCCGCGATGAGGCGAAGCGACTCCATCTCGTCTTCGGTCCAGGCGCGGTCCCGCTCCCCCACCAGACCAAGGGTTCCGGTGGTGATGTCTCCCCAGAGCAGTGGCACCGCGGCAATCGATTGTCCCGGCGCCGCCAACACCCGGGGATCCTTCGAGTTTTCGGAGTCGGCCATGATCGGACCCGCATCGCGGAAATGCAGGACCGCGGAAGAGTCCGGACCGGGGCTGTGCGCTTGCGGGGGCCATTCGGCGACGAGCACGGTGGCCGCGAGGTCGTGATCGTTGTACCTGAGGTAGCAGGCGTCGACCTCGAAGTGGTCGGCGAGGAGCTCGAGAACCCGGTCGAACACTTCGCGGTGCGTGGCCACGTCGGCCGGCATGAGAAGTGCCGCCACCCGGGTGACCAGGCTTTCGAGAGTCGAGGACGAGCGGACCACGCCTTCTCCCTTCGATCGCACTCACGCATGAGCTCACAGTGCCGTATCGACAAGCGGGCGAAGGCCCTTCATTCCAGGGAGATATACAGTTCCATTTCGCCGGCCGCGGGAAGATATGCGACCTCCTCGCGGAATGCCCGTGCGATGTCGCCCTCCTTTTCGGCGATATCCACCTGGGTCCACACGTCTTCCCACGGATCCGTGCTCGACCCGTCCGGCGTGAAGCGTGCGGCGTACTTGTCGGTCACGCGGATCAGCGAGTCACCCACCGCAAGACTGCCGATGTCGTCGCAGCGATATCCGGCCACCACCGTCCATCCGACCTCCGGGTGGGAGACGTAGACGACGGTGACGTCGCGTAGACCTCGTTCGCGGAGCCGCTCCAGGGTGAAGGCCAGCAGATCGTCGCCGGGACGACCGGACCCCGGCTCGATCCCGGGCACCACCAGACCACCGACCGCGTATCCGGGCACCTTGACGATGGTGAAGGTCATTGCTGCGCAACCGATGTGGAATCCTCGATCGATATGTACAGCTCGATGCGATAGGAGTGTGGGTAGCACTCGAAATCGCCTGTGAACGCTCGCACGATGTCGCCGCGCCCCTCAGCCCTCCAGATCTGCCGCCACAGTTCACTGAACACGTCGGGAAAGTGACTCCCCACCGCGGAGAACTTCGCATACAGACCGGACGGGAGCCTGGACACGACATGCCCGGGCCGGACCTCCTCGAGTGTCCGGCAGCAGTACCCCACCGTTTGGGTGTAGTACGAACCGATGTCTTCCGCGTGATCGGTATAGGTCGACGCCAGGGGCCCGCCGGCGTCCTGCTTCAACACTGCGGACCAGGCGCGCTCGAGGTGTGGGTCTCTCAGTTTTCCCAACGCGCGGCGCGGACTCCGCACCGGCAAGCCTGCTACCAAAGTTTCTTCACGCTCGACAATGCAGAACGCCATCGGGCAATCCCCCTCCAAGCCACTTACGTAGGCACCCACTCCGCGCTTGCCCGACCCGCACGCGTAATGGGAATTGCTTCGAGACTAAAGGCAACACCCACACCTTTCAAACGATAGCCATAAACAAACCTATGGTATGTTTTAGCTAGGTTTTCAATCTTCCGGTCATTAATTCATCGCCACATACGTTATGCAGGTCGGCGCTGACGCAAAACGAGGAGGACGAAGTCCCATGGAAGAACCCCCGGCGCCCGCCCGGAGCAGGCATGCCCCGGTGCCGTCGGGCGCCGACCCCCGCTGGGCCGGACTCGCGCGGTGACGGGGTGCCGCGCATGCGGTCATCCGGATCTCGATCCCGCCCTCGGCCTCGGCCGCGTGCCACTGCCCGGCCGATTCCCCGTTCGGGAGACTCCCGTTCGCTCCGACGAAGTGCGCAGCCGCCTGGCGATGCTGCTCTGCCGCGCGTGCGGGCTTGCCCAACTGGGCTGTGACGCCGGTCCGGACACACACCGCACTGAGGTCGGACCCGAATACCGCAACGTCGACCACGCTGTCCGGATCATCCGCAAGGCGGGCCTGCTCTCCGGGGGGACCATCTCCGAATTCGGATCACCGAAAGGCGAGCGATGGCTTCCACGCTTGCAGCCCTTCGGTTTTCGATCTCCCCGACACGGTGAGTCCGCGTCGGTCGTGGTGGACTCCTTCGCCCTCGAGCGAGAACTCGATCAGCGCCGCGCACTCCGGGAGCGGGCGGCTGCGCTGACTCCCGACGGCACACTTCTCCTGGAATTCCGTTCGCTGTCCGCGGTCATCGCCCAACGGCGCTGGGATGCCCTGCAGTACGGACGTTTCGTGTACTACACGGTGACGACACTGCGTCGCGCCCTCGAGGATGCAGGACTGCTTCTCTGGAACGCGTGGCCGATCGGACCCACCGCGGACGTGATACTCGCGGCAGCGGTCTGCGAGGGCACCCTGTACCCGGAACCGTTCGTCCGCCGGCGACTCGCCGCCGAACGCGAGGAGGGCATCACCACCGTTCGTACGGTTCGAGTGCTCCAAGCCGCCGCCGACCGTGACGCTGCCGCACTCCACAGCTGGCTCCGGCAGATGGCCCTCCGGCATCGAACCGTAACAGCCTATGGAGCAACGGCTTCGACCGTCACTTTGTTCGCGCGCGCCCACGTGAGCAGGACCCTCGTCTCCGCCGTCGCCGACGGCACACCGGGCCACCACGGCCGCCGGATGCCCGGCACCGACGTACCCATCGTGGCGCCCAATCTGATGGTGTCTGCGGCACCCGACCACATACTGGTGACGGCGCCGCGGGAGCTGGCCGAATTGCGCTCGCGCTACCCGGAACTCGGCGACCGGTGGACGTTGCCGCCCCGCGGGACGGACGAGTTACGCCGGGACCGTTGAGAACTCGCCGGGACGCCGGTCAACCTCTCCAGTGACGCTTCCATGTTTCGGCGTCGTGCGGCCCGGCTCCCGCCGACCGCTCAGCCGTCCGGATCGCATCGGCGAACCGCAGCACGACGCCTCGCAACGCCGCCTCGGTGTCACCCGAATCGTCGATCCGGACCGTTCTCAGCTCGTCGGGTATCAGCTCGTCGGGGAATCCGGCGCGTCGCGCGCGTTCGAGCACCTTGTCGACCAGCGCCAGGCTCGGCTGTGCCATGGCGATCCCGTCGAGGCACGACTCGCGGGCCTTCTCAGCTCTCTTCGCGACCTCCCACGCGGCTTCCTGCTCCGCGACATCCAGCGGCCCGGTATGGCCGTTGGACAAGTGAGGGCTGCGCGCCGCGAGCTTGGCGACGAGCGTCGCGGCGACGTCGTCGACTGTGAAAGCTCCGGACTCCTCGGCGATCCGTGAATGGAAGAGCACCTGCAGCAGCAGGTCGCCGAGTTCCTCCCGTAGGGAATCCGGGTCACCGGACTCGATCGCGTCGAGCACCTCGTAGGTTTCTTCGACGAGATACCGGCGCAGCGACTCGTGGGTCTGGGTGACCTCCCATCCCCCGAACGCCCACAGCCGGTCCATCACCTCCGCTGCTTCGCGCAGCATGTCACCCGGCCCGGTCATCTCCGTACTCACACGCCCACCGATACCGGGGCGCTGATGTCCACCGAGCCCTGGGGCTTTCCGTCCATCGCGAGGAGGAAGTCCGCGATGAACTGGAGCAGTTCGACGTCGCGGACACGATCCGAACCGATACCGCCCGTGCGCGGGATCGGCAACTGCACGGTGCCGCTCGTCGGCCGGTACTGCGCGGACGGGTACAGCCGCTTGAGCCGCATCTGCTTCGAGTCCGGCAATTCGAGCGAACCGATCTTGAGTTGCGAGCCGACCACGGTGACCTCGTCGAGGCCGTACTCCCGGCACAGCAGGCGCAGCTTCGCGACCGACACGAGCCTCCGGACCTCCTCCGGCATCGGGCCGTACCGATCGACGAGTTCGTCGATGACCGTGTCGATGGCGTTGTCGTCGTTCGCGGCAGCGAGTTTCCGGTATGCCTCGAGACGGAGCCGGTCGGAGGTGACGTAATCGGACGGGATGTGCGCGTCGACGGGCAGGTCGATGCGTACCTCCTTGGGCGCTTCGTCCGTCGAGATCGGGCGGCCGTCGGCAGCAGCGCGGAATGCCTCGACAGCCTCACCCACCAGCCGCACGTAGAGATCGAATCCGACCCCCGCGACATGGCCCGATTGTTCGGCGCCGAGCACATTGCCCGCGCCGCGGATTTCGAGGTCCTTCATCGCCACGGCCATGCCCGCACCGAGATCGGAGTTCTGGGAGATCGTCGCGAGCCGGTCGTACGCAGTCTCCGTGAGCGGCTTCTCCTGCGGATAGAGGAAATACGCGTACCCACGTTCGCGCGACCGCCCGACACGACCGCGCAACTGGTGCAGCTGCGACAGCCCGAGCGAATCCGCTCGCTCGACGATGAGTGTGTTGGCGTTCGGGATGTCCAGGCCCGTCTCGACGATCGTCGTGCACACGAGTACGTCGAAGTCACGTTCCCAGAAGCCCTGCACGGTCTTTTCCAGAGTGTCCTCGTTCATCTGCCCGTGCGCGACCGCCACGCGCGCCTCGGGGACGAGATCGCGGATCTTCTTGGCGGCCTTGTCGATCGAGCTGACGCGGTTGTGGACGTAGAACACCTGGCCGTCGCGCAGCAGTTCGCGCCGGATCGCAGCGGCCACCTGCTTGTCGTTGTAGCCGCCCACGTAGGTCAGAATCGGGTGCCGTTCCTCCGGCGGAGTGAGGATCGTCGACATCTCGCGGATGCCGGCCATGCTCATCTCGAGCGTGCGCGGAATCGGCGTGGCGGACATGGTCAGGACGTCGACGTGGGTGCGCAGCGCCTTGATGTGCTCCTTGTGCTCGACGCCGAACCGCTGTTCCTCGTCGACCACGACGAGGCCGAGGTCCTTCCAGCGGATACCCGTCTGCAGCAAGCGATGTGTGCCGACGACGATGTCGACGGTGCCGTCCTCCATGCCCGCGAGGGTCTCGCGGGATTCGGCGGCGTCGGTGAAGCGGCTCAGTCCCTTCACCACGACCGGGAACGCCGCCATCCGCTCGGTGAAGGTCTGCAGATGCTGCTGGGCAAGCAGGGTCGTCGGCACGAGCACCGCGACCTGCTTGCCGTCCTGGACGGCCTTGAACGCAGCCCGGACCGCGATTTCGGTCTTGCCGTACCCCACATCGCCGATGACCACCCGGTCCATCGGTACGGGCTTCTCCATGTCGCTTTTGACCTCGGAGATCACCGTGAGCTGATCCTGGGTCTCGGTGAAGGGGAACGCGTCCTCCATCTCCTTCTGCCAGGGAGTGTCCGGGCCGAAGGCGTGCCCGGGCGAGGCCTGCCGCGCCGCGTACAACCGCACCAGCTCACCCGCGATCTCACGGACAGCCTTGCGCGCCTTACGTTTCGTGTTCGCCCAGTCCGAGCCACCGAGCTTGCTGATCGACGGGAGTTCCCCGCCCACATAGCGCGAGAGCTGATCGAGCGATTCCATCGGCACGAAAAGGCGGTCGCCCGGCTGGCCACGCTTGCTCGGCGCGTACTCGATCACCAGGTACTCGCGACGGGCTCCGCCGATGGTGCGTTCGACCATCTCGACGAACCGGCCGATGCCGTGCTGGTCGTGGACCACGTAGTCGCCCGCGGTCAGCGCCAGAGGATCGACCTGGTTGCGGCGCTTGACCGGCGTCTTACGCGCCTCCGTCACCACCCGGTTGCCGGTGAGGTCGGCCTCGGTCACGAGGACCAGTCCCGGCACCACGTTGTCGCCGTTGCCGGTGAGGACGAGACCCTCGTGCAGCGCACCGCGGAGGACGCCGACCTGTCCCCGCACCGGTTCCGCGCCGGGTTCGAGTTCGGCCGCGGGGACCTCGTTCTCCTTCAGCCGCTCGAGCACGCGTTGACCCGTGCCGGTGCCGGCCACCACGATCGCGGCACGTCCGCCGGTGGTGACGTGGGCGCGCAGGTTCGCGAACAGCATCGACAGCAGTTCCTCGGAACCGCGGATCTCGGGTGCCGACTGCACCGCGAGGACGGTCTCGGTATCCGCACCCGACTCGAGCTGGCTCAGCGACCACCACGGTGTGCCCTGGGCCTGCGCAGCTTCGCGCACCTGTCGCAGGGACCTGTATGCCGACGCCGCGAGGTCGAGTGTGTTCCCGTCGACCCCGTTGATGTTCGACGTGTCCAGCGGCGCGGCCCCGCCGATCGACGCAGCGGTCCACGACGCCTCGAGGAATTCCTGGCCGGTGCGCACCAGGTCGGTTGCGCGGGTGCGCACCTTCTCCGGATCGCACAGCAGGACGTGGGTGCCGCGCGGGACGACGTCGGTGAGCAGCTGGAGTTCTCCCGGCTGCAGCACGGGCAGCAGCGCTTCCATGCCCTCGACCGGGATTCCGCCGGCCATCTTCTCGAACATCTCGGCGAGCGCGGCGTCGGCCGGGTTTTCCGCGGCGAGTTTCGCGGCGCGCTCCTTGACCGCGTCGGTGAGCAGAAGCTCCCGGCACGGCGGTGCGATGAGGGTCGTGATCTCCAGTTCGGGGATGGAACGCTGGTCGGCAACCGAGAACGGCCGCAGTTCCGTGACCTCGTCGCCCCAGAATTCGATGCGCACGGGATGGTCCGCTGTGGGCGGGAACACATCGAGGATGCCACCGCGCACCGCGAATTCTCCGCGCTTGCCCACCATGTCGACGCGTGTGTACGCGAGTTCGGCGAGCCGCGCGACGAGCTCGTCGAAGTCGTGCTCGGAACCGAGACGCAGCGTGATGGGCTCGATTTCTCCGAGTCCGGGCGCCATGGGCTGCACCAGGGAACGCACGGTGGCGACGACGATCCGCAGCTCCGGGCCGAGATCCCGATCGTCCGGGCGCGCGAGCCGACGCAGCACCTCGAGTCGCCGGCCCACCGTGTCGGCGCTCGGCGACAGACGCTCGTGCGGCAGGGTCTCCCAGGACGGGAACTGCGCGACGCTGTCCCCGACCATCTGAGCGAGTTCGGCCGTCAGGTCGTCGGCCTCGCGGCCGGTCGCGGTGACCACGAGTACCGGGGTCTTCTCCGCGAGGGCTGCGGCAACGAAGGGGCGAACCGCGGACGGCGCGACCAGCGACTGCTCGGCAGTGCCGACCAGTTCACCGATCCTCTGGAACTGGGAGTCCGACAGCGCGATCCGCGCCAATCCGGACAAGGGGGTGGCGACCGGGGGCACAGCAGACAAGGAAAGCGCTCCTGAGTTTGAGACGAGAACCTTATCGAGTCTATGCCTCGCGCGGGATCTGCGTCAGGACCGAGCGGGCAACAGGGATCACCCTCGGCACGCTCACGTCGCTGCCGCGTAGCCGCGGAGCAGATCGGCACTGTTGTCGCCCAGCGCCGAACGTGCCCACACTGCGAGCCGCACCAGCAGATCCGCGTCGCTCGGATTCGCCTCGGTTCCCGGCTCGAGCCACCGCCGGCGCACCATCCGCAGCAGCGACCGCTGTGCCCGCGCGGGGTCGGCGTCGAGCGCGAATGTGACGAACGCGTCGCGGGTCCACGCTTCGACGCCGGATCGTTCGAGTGCCCGCGCGGTCACAGCGTCGGCAGTGACCACGGCGTCCGCATGACAGAGCAGCGCCACGGAGGTGACGTGCGTTTCTCTCGGGTCGATCACGTACGGCACTTCACGCAGGACCGGGGTGGGCCAGGTCACCCGCGCGTCCGGGAACGCGCGGTCGAGTTCGGCGAACAGATAGTCGCGGGTAGGTCGGGCGAGGTGTTCCGGCAGCCGGTGATCGGCCTCCGCGATGATGCCGTCGCTCCAATACGGCTGGTACAAACCGTCTTCCGCGAAAGCGAGTGCGACATCCCGGACCCGCGCGTTCGCCAGGACCGTCGCGTCGAGGACGACTCGGATCGGCACCGCTCTCCCTTCGTCGGGCGTCAGAACTTCTCGTACATGCCTTCGCGGCGGGTGAGATCGGCGAGGTTGTCGAGCACCTCGGTGCGGATCCTGGTGTGGCGTTCGCCGAGCGCGAGGACCTCGGTCCGGGGCACCCGGCGATGCAGGCCGTGGAATTCCGCGGGTAGCGCGCCGGTGTCCACCAAACGGGCGGCGTAGCGCCGCGAGCATCCGAGGACGTCGGCGACCTGCGCGATGGTCAGTAATGCGGGCACCAGCCCGATCATGACGGCAGTGTCCGGGCCGAGCTCGTCGAGCAGACGTGCCAGTTCTCCCGGCGCCTGGCGCGCATCGAACGGTCCGAACGTCACGGCGGCGATGCTGTCAGCACGACGGAGGGAATGCAACGACCATCCGGGCCGGCCGGAGCCGTGGACGCACTGCGGCCATCGCGTTCAGGACTGCAACCGCAGTCTGCGGGCCGCGAACTGGCGGAAGTACTCGAGTTTGCTCGGCGGAACCACCGACGGCAGCAGCAGGCTCCACATCGCCTCGATCCGCTCGGTCAGATGCTTGGTGCCGCTCATCGCCGCTCCCACGGTGCGCGCACCGATACCGGCTTCCATCAGCAGCAACGCGAACGCGTCGGTGTCGACGTGCTCGGCCAGGTCGCCTTCGTCGCCTGCGCGCCTGGTGAGTTCCTTCAACTCTTCGAGCCAGACGTCGAAGGGGCGTTCTTCCGCACCGCGGTAGTCGCCGATTTCGACGAGCAGGCGGAACATCGCGCGGACCACCGGATCGGTTTCGGCGAGGTCGACGTTCAGCACCGACAGTTCGATGGCTGCTTCCAGCGCCGGCGCGCGCCGGTCGGTCTTCCCGGCAGTTTCCGCGGCCATCCGGGCGTACCCGGCGTCGATCACGCCGCGTGCGAGTTCTTCCTTGGAACCGAAGTGGAAGTACAGGGCGCCTTTGGTGACACCCGCCTCTTCGATGATCTCGTTCAGGCTCGCGTTGGCGTAGCCTTCCCGCACGAATACCTCGGCGGCTCCTCGTAGTACCGCCTCGCGCGTCACTTCAGCGCGTACCTGCCGTCCCACAGAGACCCCGATTCTTCGTTCGCCACTGGGCGTCGGTCGTGCACTCCTGTGAAGACCACCGTAACACCGATTATCCTGTTCCCGATGCGTTGCACCGCCTCGAAACAGAACGACTACGTGCCGAGATGCTTGTTTCCGAGCGCCGGGTCTGCTTCGAGCCGGGTCAGCCCGTTCCAGCACAGGTTGACGAGGTGCGCTGCGACAACTTCCTTCGACGGCGTCCGTTCGTCCAGCCACCAGGTCGCCGTCGTGGCGACCATCCCGACCAGTGCCTGCGCGTACAGAGGCGCGAGTTCCGGATTGAGTCCTCTCCGGGAGAAGTCGCCGGCGAGCAACTGGCCGACCTGGCGCATCGCCTCGTTGAGGAGACTCGAGTAGGTGCCTTCCTCCGCGGCGACCGGCGAGTCACGCACGAGGATGCGGAACCCGTCGGTGCGCTCCTCGATATAGGTGAGGAGCGCGAGGGCAGCACGCTCGACCCGCACTCGTGAGCGGTTCCGGGTCAGGCTCTCGGTCACCATCGACATCAGCACCGTCATCTCGCGGTCCACCACCACCGCGTAGAGCCCTTCCTTACCTCCGAAGTGCTCGTACACGACAGGCTTGGACACCTGGGCCCGCTGCGCGATCTCTTCGATCGACGCGCCGTCGTAACCACGCTCGGCGAACAAAGCGCGTCCGATCTCGATGAGTTGCTCGCGCCGCTGCGTTCCGGTCATCCGGATCCGGGGCGCGCGCTCGGTGCTTTTCCGACTGGCCTGCTCCGTACGGTCCTGCGACGATCGTGACACGGTTCGTCCTTTCCGACGCACCACGTCGGGGCATCACTCGGGGTCGGTCGCCGCCCAGACTATCGACAACGAGCAGATCACCCCCCACGTTCGACGCCGCGCGCCTCCCGTGCGAGGATCAGGGACGCATGCCCGGAGTGCGCCGCGCGCCGGGGGTGTGGCAGTCCGCCGTGGTGTAATCGGCAGCACCTCTGATTTTGGTTCAGATAGTTCAGGTTCGAGTCCTGGCGGCGGAGCGGGGACCGTTTTCGGGGAGCCGTCGCGCTCCCGTGCGCACGCGGCAATTCCGTGCGTATGCAGACCTTGTCGAGGGAGCTACATGCAGGTGCAGACCGCGATCATTGTCCTGGCAGCCGGAGCAGGAACCCGGATGCGGTCGAAGACCCCGAAGGTTCTGCACAGTCTCGGCGGGCGCTCGATGCTCGCTCATTCCCTTCGGGCGGCGAGCGCACTGGAGCCCGGACACCTCGTCACCGTGATCGGGCACGAACGCGACCGGGTCGGCGCCGCGGTGGCCGAGTTCGCCGAGGACACGGGTCACGAGGTGCGCATCGCGGTGCAGGAAGAGCAGCGCGGAACCGGCCATGCCGTCGCATGCGGACTCGCCGAACTGCCCTCCGACTTCGCCGGAACAGTGCTGGTCACCGCCGCCGACGTACCTCTGCTCTCGCCCGAGACGCTGCGCGAGTTGCTCGAGACGCACACGGAACCGGATTCCGCCGCGGTCACGGTCCTCACGACTACGGTGCCCGACCCCACCGGCTACGGACGCATCGTGCGGACCACCGACGGTGACGTCGCGGCGATCGTCGAAGAGAAAGACGCCACCCTCCGCCAGCGGGCCATCGTCGAGGTGAACACCGGCGTGTACGCGTTCGACGCGGCCCGTCTGCGGTCGGCGCTCGGCAGTCTCGACACCGACAACGCCCAGGGCGAGCTGTACCTCACCGACGTCGTCGAGATCGCACACCGCGAGGGTCTCGCGGTCCGCGGACTGCACACCGAGGACTCGGTCCAGGTCGCCGGAGTGAACGACCGGGTCCAGCTCGCAGCGCTGACCGCCGAGCTGAACCGCCGGGTGCTGACGCAGTGGATGCGCGACGGCGTGACCGTCGTCGATCCGGCGTCCACCTGGGTCGACATCGACGTCGTACTCGGCACGGATGTCACCCTCCATCCCGGTGTCCAGCTGCACGGCCGCACCGTGGTCGCCGAGGACGCGGTCATCGGACCGGACACGACACTGACCGACGTGCAGGTAGGTGCCGGCGCGTCTGTCATCCGTACCCACGGGACCGGCTCGGTGATCGGCGCCGGGGCGACCGTGGGACCGTTCACCTACCTGCGTCCGGGCACCGAACTGGGCGCGAACGGCAAGCTCGGCGCATTCGTCGAGACGAAGAACGCCCAGATCGGTTCCCATTCCAAGGTGCCGCACCTGACGTACGTCGGGGATGCGGAGATCGGCGAGCACTCCAACATCGGCGCGTCGAGTGTGTTCGTCAACTACGACGGCGTCGAGAAGTACCGCACCGTGGTCGGATCCCATGTACGGACCGGCTCGGACACTATGTTCGTGGCCCCGGTGACGGTGGGTGACGGTGCCTACACCGGTGCCGGAACGGTGCTCCGCCGCGACGTCCCACCGGGGGCGCTGGCGGTGTCGGGCGCGCCACAGCGCAATATTGACGGGTGGGTCCAGCGAAACCGCGCCGGAACCGCCGCTGCCGAGGCAGCATCGAGAGCACAGCAGCAGCACGACCACGATCGGCAAAAGGACGGCCAGGACCAGTGACCAATTGGATCGACAACCAGAAGAACTTGATGCTCTTCGCCGGCCGGGCGCATCCCGAGTTGGCCGAGCAGGTCGCCAAGGAACTGGGTGTACCTCTCACCCCGCAGACGGCACGTGACTTCGCCAACGGCGAGATCTTCGTCCGGTTCGACGAGTCGGTGCGAGGCTCGGACGCGTTCGTGCTCCAGAGCCACCCGTTCCCGCTCAATCAGTGGGTCATGGAACAGCTCATCATGATCGACGCCCTCAAGCGCGGTTCCGCCAAGCGCATCACCGCGATCCTGCCCTTCTACCCGTATGCGCGGCAGGACAAGAAGCACCGCGGACGTGAGCCCATCTCGGCTCGCCTGATCGCGGATCTGCTCAAGACCGCGGGTGCGGACCGCATCATCACCGTCGACCTGCACACCGACCAGATCCAGGGCTTCTTCGACGGCCCCGTCGATCACATGCATGCGCAGGGCCAGCTGGCGGAGTACATCCGCGGCAAGTACGGCGTCGACAACATCGCGGTCGTCTCCCCCGACTCCGGTCGCGTCCGGGTCGCCGAGAAGTGGGCCGACACCCTCGGCGGCGCACCGCTCGCGTTCATCCACAAGACCCGCGACCCGCTCGTCCCGAACCAGGTCAAGTCGAACCGTGTGGTCGGTGACGTGGAGGGTCGTACCTGCATCCTGATCGACGACATGATCGACACCGGTGGCACCATCGCCGGAGCGGTTCGCGTCCTCAAGGAGGCCGGTGCCGGCGACGTCATCATCGCCGCGACCCACGGTGTGCTCTCCGACCCGGCCGCCGAGCGCCTCGCGGCGTGCGGTGCCAAGGAAGTCATCGTCACCAACACGCTGCCCATCCCGCCGGAGAAGCAGTTCGACTCGCTGACCGTGCTGACGATCGCGCCGCTGCTGGCACAGACCATCCGCGAGGTGTTCGAGAACGGTTCGGTGACTTCGCTGTTCAACGGCGTCGCCTAGAAACTGCACCACGAGGTGGTGACTCCCGGGCCGCACGGACCGAAAGGCGCTCCTCGATGTTCACCGGTTTCCCGACCGCGGCTCTCGACTTCTACGAGGATCTCGAGGCCGACAACAGCAAACCGTTCTGGGCCGCGCACAAGGCCGTCTACGACGACTGCGTGCGCGGCCCGATGCTTGCTCTGCTCGCCGATCTCGAGCAGGAATTCGGGCCGGGCAAGGTGTTCCGGCCGTACCGGGACGTCCGGTTCAGCAACGACAAGACCCCGTACAAGACCCATCAGGGTGGCTTCGTCGCGACCGGTCCGAGTGTCGGCTACTACGTCCAGATCGACGCGGCGGGCCTGACGGTGGCCGGTGGGTTCTATTCGGGGACGCCCGCACAGGTCGCGGCGTACCGCGCAGCCGTCGACGACGAACGACGTGGAACCGAACTCGGCAAGATTCTCCGGCGACTGCGGCGCGGCGGGTACGAGATCGGTGGTTCGACGTTGACGACGCGACCGCGCGGTGTCGACCCCGACCATCCGCGTCTCGACCTGCTGCGGCACCGGTCACTGAACGCCGGTCGCAGCGACGTCTCTCCTCCGTGGATCGACAGCACGCGCACCCTCGACGAGGTCCGCAACTCCTGGCGCGCGTTCCGGCCGTTGGTGGAGTGGCTGACCTCGGCGACCGCTTCGTGACCTGCAGACCACCCGGTATGGAATTGCAGTGTGCCGCAATGGTTTGCCTCTAAACCTGGAGCGTGATGATCTTCGTCACTTCCGGTCGGCTCCGTCGCAGGTCACGCCGGACCGGGGTGCCGCACCGGTGGGGCCCTGACCTAAAGTTGCTCCTCGTGATCGACGCGCAGACTCTCGAGGCCCCCACCGAAAACGCGACAATCCGAACCTCGCGACGGTGGTCTCCCGGGGCGTGCGTCTGGTGTGGCGGCACCGATTCGGTCGAGGAATACCGCAACGAACCCCGATGCGCGACTTGCCGACACCACGAAGCGGTGATCGAGGAAGCCCGTCGTTTCATGGGCATGTACGGTCTGCGTCCTATCGGAGGAACGCTCCAGTCGGATGACGACGAGGAATACGAGCATCGCGTCGGTGCCCGCGATTCCCGTCGCGTACTCAACGAGATCCGGCTCGAACACCAGCCCGATCCCGAGCTTGTCAGGAAGGCGCTGCGCCCACGTGCGGCCGCCGTCGTCGCCGAGGGCAAGCCTGCCACCAAGCGCGCCTCCGCTTCCTCGTCGTCCTCTTCCACCGCCGGCAGCGCCCGTCCCTCGTCGTCGTCGGCGAAGGCCCCGGCACCGGTGAAAAGCGGTGCGGTCGATATCGACGAGATTCAGACTCGCGCTCTCGCGTTGCTCGACCAGCTCACGTCGATCGACGCGCAACTCGCGCGCGTCGCCGAGCAGAGCGGTCTCGCCGCCCGAGCACGTCGCAGTGATCTCGAGAAGCAGAAAGCCACCGTCCTGCGCACTCTCGCCGCGCTGGAGAAGGCTCGCCTGAGCGCGACGTCGAAGTAACCCGAGTGCAGACAGGAAGCCATCCGCCCGTCTGCGCGTTACCCTTCGACCGATGAATTCTGTCCTCGGTCTCGTCACCGGCCTGGTCGTTCTCGTGGTCGGGGCCGAGGTGCTGGTGCGCGGTGGTTCGCGACTCGCAGCCCGGCTCGGCATCACTCCGATCGTGATCGGGGTGACTGTCGTGGCCCTCGGCACGAGCGCACCCGAACTCGCGGTGGGAATCGAATCCGCCGCAACGGGAAACGCGGGTCTCGCGCTCGGCACCATCGTCGGCACCAACATCGTCAACCTGCTGCTGATCTTGGGACTCAGTGCGCTCGTCCGCACGATCCACCTGGGCACACAGACGCTCCGCATCGACCTTCCTGCCATCACCGCGGCCGCGCTCCTGTTGTGGGCGACGTCCGCGGACGGCCTGATCTCACCGCTCGAAGGTGCCGGTCTCATCGCGTTCGGACTGCTGTATACCGTTCTCGTTATCCGCGCCGGCCGAGCCGAAGCCGCCGCCGTCCGTCTGGAATACGCCGACGAGTTCTCCCCCGACCCCGTCCCCTGGCGACTCGGCGCGACCCTCACCGAGGTGGCGATGCTGCTCGGCGGGATCGCTATCGTCGTACTCGGTGCGGACATCCTCGTCGACGCCGCGGTCGCGTCCGCGCAGGCCCTCGGCGTCTCGGACACGGTGATCGGGTTGACCGTCGTCGCGATCGGTACGTCCGCACCGGAACTGGTGACCACGATCGTGTCCACGATTCGCAACGAGCGCGACATCGCGATCGGCAACCTTCTCGGTTCCAGCGTCTACAACATCGTGTTCATCCTGGGCGCGACCGTGCTGGCGACCCCCGGGGGGGTGACGGTGCCCGACGAGATCGTCCGAGTCGACCTGCCGCTGATGGCTGCGGTCGCATTTCTGTGCATCCCTGCGTTTCTCACGGGCCGGCGGCTGTCGCGCGCCGAGGGTGCGCTGTTCATCGCGACCTACGGCGTCTATCTCACGTTCCTGCTCACGACCCGCACGTGACCGGTCACGTCAGCGCGAGGTCGGCGAGTTCCGCTACCAACGGCGCCAGACGACTGCAGTCGGTGCCGGCACTGGACACGGCGACCGTCGGTACGGTGCGCCCGCCCGTGCGCGCGGCCACCCGGTCGGTGTCGACGGCGTCCTCCACCGGTGTGGCTGCCGTGCACAGGTCGCCGTCGCGCCGGAGGACGATGCTGCGGCCCGCCACGGATGTCCCCTCGCGGTCCGGGCCCGCAACCGGTGCCCCCTCGGGTTCGAGCCCGAACCGCACGCTCCAGGTCTGGGCACCACCGCCGGGCAACAGCACCGAGTAGTCGCAGCGGTACGGGTCGGCGTCCACCGACCACTGGATGAGATTCTCGGGTGCGAACAATCCGACGACCTCGCACGGGTCGGCAGCGGCGAGACGGATCCTTCCCGGACCTCTCGTGGGGCGGGCCGGGAGTGCCCGGAGTCCGTCGACGGCAACATCGTGTGTCTCGTCGGCCGCCTCGCACGCGGTGCCGGTCTCCGGAACGACACCGGGCCGGAAGTGCTCGACCACGTGCACCGCCGCGGTCCGCACCGGCGGATCACCGTCGACGAAGGCGGTGACGGGCAGGTCGAGCGCGAACCACCGGGTGCACTCGGCGGTGGAGTCACCGACAACTCGAAGACGCTCGATCTCGGCGCCGCCGAATCGGACGGCCCGATCCTCCTCACCACGGGGCGGCGCCGACAGATCCAGGGTGATCGACAGATCGCGTTGCCGGTCCCCCGGCCGGCGCACGACGGCGGTGCACGTATCGAAACCTTTCTCCGGCCCGAACCTGCGTAGTTCGCCGTATTTCCCGACAACGGCTTCGGGCATCAGCGCACACGGGTCCAGGCGACGGAGGCGCTCGGCGAGTTCGAGCGCCACCTTGTCCGCGGCGGAGACCGGCTGGCTGTAGGTGTTGGGTTCGATGCGATCCGGCTCGCGGGGAGGTGGCACCGGAGAGGTACCGGCAACCACGGTCGCGCACGCCGCGAGCACGAAACACAGCACGGACGCGACGGTGACGGCAACCGCCGTCGTCGCTCTCCGACGATGCACCTCACCCTGCACACCGGCCCCCGAACCCCGCACGAATGGTCCGCGGATCATCCCACGACATCTCCTATCGGCGCCCCGCAACGGCGACCTGCACGAGACGGGGCATGGGAGACGTGCCCGCGCGCTGGGTGTCTCACGCCGTTTCCCGGCCTGCCGCTCGGGTACTCGGTGAGTCCTCCGATCCGTTCCTACGAGGAGTGCGCATGAAGTTCGGGTACAAACTCGCCGCCGAAGCCTTCGGTCCCGCCGAACTGGTACGGCAAGCAGTCTCCGCGGAAGCCGCGGGCTTCGATTTCGTCGAGATCAGCGACCACTACCATCCGTGGCTCGACGTGCAGGGGCATTCGCCGTTCGCCTGGTCGGTGCTCGGCGCGATCGCAGCACGCACCGACACCGTCGGGCTCGCCACCGGCGTGACGTGCCCGACCATCCGGTACCACCCGGCGATCATCGCGCAGGCCGCCGCGACGGTCTCCCTGTTGTCCGACGGCCGGTTCAGTCTCGGCGTGGGTTCGGGTGAACGTCTCAACGAGCATGTCGTGGGCCTGGAGTACCCGTCCATCCGGCATCGTCAGGTGATGTTCCGGGAGTCGCTGGAGATCATCCGGCTGCTGTGGTCGGGCGGCTATCACAGCTACGACGGTGAGTACCTCCAGCTCGACGAGGCACGCGTCTTCGACCTCCCGGAGGTGTTGCCCGACATCGTCGTCGCCGCGGGCGGACCCGACGCTGCACGCCTGGCCGCCGAGCACGGGGACGGGCTCTTCACGACCGAACCGTCGTCCGAGCTGGTCGAGACGTATCGGAGCGCCGGCGGAACCGGGCCACGATACGCGGAGATGTCGGTGGCGTGGGCACCGAATGCGGACGACGCCGCGGATGCGGCGCTGCGCACCAACCGGTGGGGTGTCACAGGATGGAAGGTGATGAGCGAACTTCCCAATCCGGTGAACTTCGCCGCGGCGACCGAGACGGTGCGGCGCGAAGACATGCTCGAGAACTTCGTGTGCGGCAGTGAGCCCGAGGCCTTCCTCGACCTCGCACGCACTCATGCCGACGCCGGCTACGACCATCTCGTGTTCATGAATGCCGGACCCGACCCCGACGGCTTCCTCTCGTTTTTCCGCACCGAACTCCTCGAATCGCTGCGCGCCCTCCCGGCATCCGGCTGATCGTCACGATTCACCGGGTCTTCACCACATCCGACCAGGTAGTCTTTTACCGATCAGGCCTGTCGGGGGTCTCGTTCGCAGCCTCGGCATCCAGCTGGGCAATCGTCGAAGGAGCTTGCGTGAGTATCCCCGCCGCCGGTCGCGTCGGCGTACCACAGTGGCGTGGTCTCACCTGTGCTCTCGCACGACCCCGGTTGTTCGCCGCACTGGACCGCGGTTCACCTCTGACGGTGCTCGATGCGCCTCCCGGTTTCGGCAAGCGCACCCTCGTCGCATCCTGGCTGCACGGTGGCGGCGCCGAGGGCCGGACGGTGGTGTGGGTCCCTCCCGACCACGCGAACCCTGGGCACCACGCGACATGGACGGCTGTCCTCGAGACTCTGCGGGCACACGGCGACGATGCGTTCCCGCACGCCTCCGGTCCGGACGAGCCGGGAGCCGACCCGTTCACCAGGGTCGTGCACGCGTTCCGGTCGTGTGAGGGGCCGGCTCTCCTGGTCCTTGCCGGCGTCTTCGATCCCGCGACCACGCTGCCCTGCGTCTACGAACTGCTGAACCGGTGTCCCTCCCTCGACGTCATCGTGTGTTCGCCGGGGACCACGGACACCGACCTCTCCGGCGCCACCGAGCAGGGGATCGACTGCACCTACATTCCCACCGAGCAGATGGCGTTCACGCCGGCCGAGACGGCGACGTTGTTCCACACGGCGGGTGTGCCGCGGACCGACGCCGAGTGCCATGCCCTCAACCGCGCGTTGGGCGGCGTCCCCGCACATCTCGCCGCGTCCGTCACCCTCGTCCGCTCCGCACCCGGGCGACTGGTCGACCCCGACGGCTCACCGGACCCGCGTCTTGCCCACATGGTGAAGCGCTACGCCGCGGCGCGTCTCTCCGAATTGGACGACGAGTCACGCGCTTTCGCGCTGACGATCGCGGCAGCGCGCAGCACCGACGCGACGACCGCCGTCGAACTCACCCGGCATCCGGATCCCACGACGGTGCTGAACCTCATGACGATGCGGGGACTGCTCGTCGCGTCCCGGCCCAGAGGTGTCTGGCGGTGGACCGAGGCGGTCCGCTCCGCAGTCCTCGAGATTTCTCGCGCTTCACGACCGGGACACGTCGACGCACTGCTGGTGGAGTTGGCCAGGCGGCATCGAGGCGACGAGAATCCGGTCGAGGCTGCTGTCTACGCCGTCGAAGCCGAGGACTGGGAGATCGCGAAGGAGATCGTCTTCTCGTCATGGGTCACCATGGTGGACAAGCACTTCGGTTCGCTCGTGAGAATCCTGCGCCGCCTTCCGGTGAAGACACTCGACGAATACCCGTCGATTCTCGCGGGACGGGCGCTGTTCAGTCAGATGCTCGACGAGCACGCCATCCTGCACACCTCGCTACCCTCCGCCCCCGCCGATCTCCGTGAACTCGGCAGGACGAAGGACGCTCCCCATGCGTTGTTCGTCGCGACGGTGCAGACGCTGGCGCTGCGTGTCGGTGGCCGGGTCGAGGATGCAGCGACGCGGACACTGAACCTCGAGCCGCTGGTGGCGTCCATCCTCGAGCATCAGCCCGACTCCATCGCACAGCACCTTCCGGTACTTCGCCTGCAGTGGGCCATCACGCTTCAGCTCGCGGGAATGCTGGACCGGTCGACCACCGCATTCCGCCGCGCCTACCGAGGCGCGCACGCGTCGGGAATCACCTTTGCGGTCCAGAACGCGGCGGGCAGTTCGGCATTGAACTGGGCAGTGACGGGCGATAACCCGCGTGCTCGCGAATGGCTCGATATCGAGCAGCGCGCCGAACCCACCGAGGGGCACTGGGGGCCGGTAGTCCGCATGGGCGGCCGGGCGGCGACGGCATTGCTCCATCTCGACTCGCTGGATCTGGAGGCCGCGACCCACGCGCTCGATGTGCTCGGGACCCCCGGTGAGTCCGAAGAACTGTGGGCTTTCGTCGCGTACTGCCGGGCGTACCACTCTCTCGCCGGGGGCAATCCGTACGACGGACTGACCGGTGTGCACCAGCTGATCACGTCGCATCGCGACCGCCACAGGTCCGGCTCATTCTCCCGGGTGCTCCTCGGCGCGGCGGAAGTGGATCTGCAACTGGCTCTGGGTAACGGCAACCTCGCCCTCGCGCGCGCCGGAGAGGACTCCGCGGGCCACCCCGTGCTGATCGTCCCGTGCGCGCGGGCGGAACTTCTGACCGGCCATCCCGATGCAGCGCTGACGAAACTCCGCCACGTGCCGTGGCCGGAATGCGGTTTTCCTCGCGCACATCTCGAAGCACTGCTCATCGCAGCGGCGTGCCACCTCCACCTGGAGGATCATGCGGGCGCCGTGCGCGACTGGCAGCGCGCCTGCACTCTTGCACCGACTCTCGGGAACCGGCGCGCGTTCACTACGGTGCCGGCGCGCACCGTGGCCCGGTTGGAGGAGCTGAGCGGCATCGCGGTACCCGGAGGGCCGGTCGACGCGGTGTTTGCGGAAACGGTGCCGCGCGCGGAATTGTCGCCGCGCGAAACCGACGTCCTGGTCCTCCTCGCGCGGGGCTCGACGCACGCCGAGATCGCCAGGGAGTTGTTCGTCTCCGCCAATACGGTCAAGACCCAGCTGCGCACCGCCTACCGCAAGCTCGGGGCACACTCGCGCACCGAAGCTATCGGGCGCGCCCGCGAACTCCGGTTGCTGCCCCTCGACCGGGAGTCGTGACCGCGGAATCGGCTCCGGTCCGGTTTCCGTTCCCGGCGACCCGCATGTCGACTATCCACACCGCGGCGGTACACAGCGACAGGCCGACACCGAGCAGGAACACCGCCGTCCACCCGCCGAACGACCAGGCTGCGGCCCCCAGCGCCGATCCCGACGCCGCGCCGACGAAGTAGGTCGTCATGTACACCGAGTTGAGCCGCGAGCGCGCATCGGGATCGAGCGCGTAGACGATGTTCTGGTTGGTGATGTGCACCATGCTCACGGCAAGATCGATCGTGACCATTCCGACCACGAACCACACCAGCGATACCGCGCCCGCCGCAAGTGCCGCCCACGACATGACGAGGACCGCAATCCCGGCCGCGGTCGTCAGAGCGCCGAGGCCCCGGTCGACGAGCCGCCCGACCACGGAGGCTGCGACAGCGCCGACCACCCCGGCAAGTCCGACGAGACCGATCTCGAGTTCTCCGAGCCCGTGCTCCGGACCGGACAACAGGAACGCCATCGTCGAGAACATCGCGCTGATGGACGCGAAGCTGAGCCCACCCATCAGGGCACGGGTGCGCAGCCGTGGGTGCTCGAACACCAGCGTGCCGAGCGACCGCAGTGTCGCACCGTAGCCCTGGCGTGCCGTCGGCGTCGTCGCCGGCAGGACGCGCCACAGAGCGAGCGCGACGACCGCGGTGAGGACTGCGCCGATGCGGTACACGGTGGACCAGCCGCCGACTTCGGCGAGCATCCCTGCGACACTCCGCGCGAGCAGGATGCCCACCAGCAGGCCGCTCATCACGGTGCCCACCGCAGCGCCGCGCTTCTCGGGGGTCGCGAGGGTGGCCGCGAACGGCACGAGCACCTGCGCGGCGACGGAGAACAGCCCCGCCATGGCGGTCCCCACCATGAGCACACCGATGCCGGGTGCGAAACCGCTGATCCCCTGGCCGGCCGCGGCCGCGAGCATGAGCGTCACGGCGAGCCGCCGCTGGGGAAACACGTCCCCGAGAGGTACCAGGAAGATCAGCCCCAGTGCGTAGGCGACCTGCGCGACGGTGACCGTCGCGGCCGCCGCCGAGTGCGACGTGCCCAGCGCGGTCGCAATCGACTCGAGCAGAGGCTGGTTGAAGTAGTTGCCGCCTACGCACAACCCCGTCGCCACCGCCATGAGCAACAGCACGGGGGTGGTCAGCACGGGACGGGACTCCGAGGGCATACCCACCACAATCCCTCTCGCCGCGCGTGGCTGTCCAACCGATCAGCGGCGGGCGGCGCCCAGCACGACGAACCGGCCGTCACGGTCGATCCATTCGCGGTGCACCACGAAGCCGGCGCGGTCGAGTTCCGCCCCGAGCCCGTCCAGCCGGAACTTCGCGGAGATCTCGGTGCGGATCTGCTCACCCTTGTCCAGCGACACCTCGAGATCGAGTCCCGGCACCGACACCGTCATCGGCTCCGTCGCCTCGAGCCGCATCTCGATCCATTCGTTGTCCGGGTCCCACACGGCACGATGGACGAAGCGATCCGGGTCGAAATCGGCGCCCAGACGGTTGTTGAGCACTCGCAGTACGTTCCGGTCGAACTCCGCGGTGACTCCGGCAGCATCGTCGTAGGCCGGGATGAGCACCTCGGGATCCACCACGAGCCCCGCTCCGAGCAGAAGCCACTCGTCGCGGTCGAGGATCGACGCGAGTCCGGAGAGGAACGCGGCCCGTTCCTCGGGCACCAGGTTGCCGATCGTGCCCCCGAGGAAAGCCACCATCCGGCGTCCTCCCGAGGGAAGATGCTCGAGCGATTCGGTGAAGTCACCCACCACGCCGTGTACCGACAGCCGTGGGTACTCCACCGACAGCTGTGCCACCGCGGTGCGCAGAGCCGGCTCGGAGACGTCCTGCGGTACGTAGGTGTGGAGGTACGGTTCGAGCGCATCGAGCAGCACACGGGTCTTCTCCGAAGAGCCCGACCCCAGTTCGACGAGCATCTCCGGCCGCGCCGAGTCGGCGATCTCCCCCGCGAATTGCCGCAGCAAACCGAATTCGGTGCGGGTCGGGTAGTACTCGGGCAGCCGCGTGATCTCTTCGAAGAGTGTGCTGCCGCGCGCGTCGTACAGCCACGTGGGCGAGAGATATTTCGGGGTCGACGTCAACCCTCGGTAGGCATCGGCGCGGAGCTTCTCGTCGAATTGTTCGGGTTCGAGATAGACGTCGACTGTCATGGAGCCTTGACCTCCAGCGGGGAGACGATAAGTTTTCCGGGTATCGCATGGACGAGATGCCGGTCGGGCACCGGCTGCCAGCGCAGGTCGTCGTCGTACGGTTCCGAGGCGACGATGGCGACGTCTTCGTCCACAAGGGTCCACAACGAGTGGTACCACGCCGTCGCCCACATCTCGGACCCGTTGCACAACAACAGGTTCAGCCGGGATTCGGGAGCGGCACCGATGATGTCGCGCACCAGGGACATCAGAGCGACATCGGGTGTCCCCGACCGAAGCCGGTGGCGCAACAACATCCACAGGGCCGCGGAGTCGGTCGGCGCGTCGAGTTGCAGCAAGTCTTCGACGGGCAGCGTGGACGCGAGAGAGGCGAGGGATCCGGGCCATCCTCGGACCACCCCGTTGAGGCTGAACCCCCAGCGCGCTTCACCGAACGGCGCCGCCGCGGAACGTTCCACCGGCATACCTTCGGTGGCCGATCGCAGCGCGACCATCAGGGCTCCGCCGCGTATTCCCGACAGCCCCTCTCCCACAAAGGGATCCGACCAGATCGGTGAGGCCGACCGGTACCGGCCGAAAGTTCCGTCGTCACGCCACCAGCCCACTCCGAAACCGTCGGCGTTGATGGTGCCGCCCCCACGCATGTCGCGGGGCGCGAACGACTGGCGAATCAAGGAGTGCGGGCCGCGATGGACCAGCTCGGCAGCTCCCGTGGCCGGTCCGAGATAGCCCAGGTGCCTACACATCCGGCTCCCCGGCACCGGCCGGGTCGTATGCGAGGCGGAAACCCGCGAAGATCTGGCGGCGGACCGGAAGATCCCAGTTGCGGAAGGTTCCCCGGCACGCGACCGAGTCGGTTCCGAACGAACCGCCGCGCAGTACCCGATAGTCGTTCCCGAAGAACACTTCCGAGTACTCCCGGTACGGGAACGCCCGGAAGCCCGGGTACGGCTCGAACGGTGAGGAGGTCCACTCCCACACGTCCCCGATGAGCTGGTGGACGCCGAGCGGTGACGCCCCCGCCGGATATGCCCCCACCACGGCCGGGCCGAGGTGACACTGTCCGAGGTTCGCATGCTGGGGGCCGGGCTCCTCGTCGCCCCACGGGTACGCGCGGCTGCGACCCGTGGCGGGATCCCACCGCGCTGCCTTCTCCCACTCGAACTCGGTCGGCAGGCGGCCACCCGCCCAGCGGCCGAACGCCTCGGCTTCGTAGAAGCACACGTGCACCACCGGTTCGTCCGGGTGCAGTTCCACGATCCGTCCGAACGACCGCCGTGCACGCCGGCCCGCAGGATCGTGGGTCCAGAACCGGGGCGCCTCGAGCTCGGCGTCACAGCGGTGTCTCCATCCCGGCTCGGACCAGAATTCGGGTCGCCGGTACCCGCCGTCCTCGACGAATTCGAGGTAACGCCGGTTCGACACCGGCACGGTGTCGATCGAGAACGCGGGCACGTGGACGCGCTGCGCGGGCTGTTCGTTGTCCAGCGCCCACGGATCGCTCGACGTCCCGATCTCGACCTCGCCGGCGGGCACGAGCACCCGGCTCTGCTCCGGCGGCGTTCCCCGCCGAGGCGCCTCCGGGGCGTCGAGCAGCGGTGGCCCCTCGCGTAACTGATGCGTGGCGAGCATCGTCTCGCCGTGTTGCTGCTCGTGCTGCGCGACCATGGCGAAAACGAACCCGTCACGCGTGAGTTCGGAATCGAAACTCCCCTGGTCCAGGGCATCCCAGCTGGCGGCACGGACCTCGTCGACGTAACGACGCGCCTCGTCCGGGCCGAGCAGCGGCAACTCGGGCCGTGTCGCGCGGGGATGCAGGAACGCGTCGTACAGGTCGTCGATGCCGCTTCGTAGCGGCGGCCGGCCCCCGACCTTCCGCACGAGCCACTGCTCTTCCTGGTTGGCGATGTGCACGAGATCCCAGACCAGCGGGCTCATCAACGGCGAGTGCTGCGCGGTGAGCTCGGAGTCGGGGAGATCGGTCAGCGATCTCGTCCGAGCGCGCGCACGCTCCAGGTGCTGACGGAGCCGGGTACGCGCGGCCGTCACCGCCCGGTCACCTCCGGCGCACGTCCCCGCAGACATCGGGCAGCGGCGGCGTCGAGAGCGCTGGTGAAACGCATGTCGCGCGAGGATTCCGCGGCGAGCGAGAGCAATCCTGCTGCGGCGGCGCGCAATTCGACCGCCCCGAGCCCGACTCGTGCCGCCTCGCTCCACATCTCCCGAACAGGAGCTGCGACCGCAGTGGCTTCCTGCGTCACCGCCGGTGTACTGAGCAGCGCCTCGATGGCGGCCACCGGTACCTGCCACAGGTCACCGGGCTGGGCATCGATGTATCGCACCTCGAGGTGTCCGCGTGGCCGCACCGGAGGGAACAGCGTCGTCATGTGGTAATCGAGATCGCCGACGGTGGGGCGGCGGCCGATCTCGGCGTCGAGACTCCCGTCGAGCCAGTCGGCGAACGTTGCGCCCGGTGGAGCATGCCACTCCGGTTCGCCGGAACGCACGCACGTCAACGGCGCATCGATCACCCACGCCGGATAGCCGGCCGGGTCGGGCACATCGGTGAGTTCGGGGTCGAGTGCCAGCCACGCACGCATCCGTTGCGACACCCACTCACCGTCCGGAGCGCCCCGCATGCTCGGCGAGCACGCGAAGGCGGCGATCATCGCCGGGCCCATGGCATGCAGCAGCTTCCAGCGGCGGTCGATCTCGTCGTCGTTCTCGCCGGCATCGACACTGACCTGCACAGCGGCGGTGTTGTTCATCATGAGCCGGCCCATAGGCCCGATCCGGTCGTAGCGCATTTCCATCGCCCCGTACCGGGGAGTGTGGAGCAGCCGCTGAGGGGGCCGGATCGCGTCGGAGGCGCCGTCGAGCATCGTCACCGAACGACGCGCGAGCAGCGCGCGGAGCATCCTCGCGTCGGCGCTGAGCCGATCGCATACCTGACGCGCGGAGGTGCAGGGCGCACTCGACAGTTCCACCTGACCACCGGGCTCGAGGCTCACCACACTGCCCGACGGCAGCGGTCTCTCCGACGACGGCGGCAGGACCGTCCGGGGCGCATGTGAGCCGAGCGCATCGACGAGGGAGGACAGTTGCGGGCGCGCGGCCGTGATGTCGGCACGCGCCGTGAGCCACTCGAGTTCGACGCCGATCAGGCGTGGTGGACCGGCACGGAAGCTCACGTCCCGGACGTGCTTTTCGGCAGCTCCGCGTGTCCCGAGTCCCGCCCGAGCGTGCGATACCGGAAAATTGATCGACATCACCACTCGATTCACCCCCCACGGCTGCCTGACAAGGTCTGCGAACGAGACTAACGCGCGTGGGCACGCAACGCGGGGAGATCGCCTCCGCGCGGCAGGCAACCCGGTGGGATTCCGGTGCGGCGGGATACTGTCCGAGACGACCACGCCGACGTGCGGGAGGGGATGTGCCGATGCTGGATCTCGAGCAGGCGCGCCGGGACACACCCGGATGCTTCGAACGCGTGTTCCTCGACAGCGCCGGTTCGTCGCTTCCACCCACCCCGGTGGTCGACACTGTGGTGTCGCACCTGCGGCGGGAAGCCGAGGTGGGCGGATACGTCGCGGCGAACGAGCGGCGCGGCGATCTCGACGCGGTGAAGACCTCGCTCGGCCGTCTGCTCGGCGCGCCGGCGGAATCCATCGCACTGTCGGACAGCGCGTCGCGTGCGTGGACATCGTTCTTCTACGCGGTGCCGTTGCGGCCCGGCGACAGAATCCTCCTCTCCCGGGCCGAATACGCCGCGAATGCGGTTGCGGCACTGCAGCGTGCACGAACGACCGGGGCTCACGTGGAGGTGGTTCCGTCCGATCCGTCCGGACGCATCGACCTCGATGCGCTGACCGGGATGCTCGACGAGCGTGTCCGGCTGGTGTCCGTCGTACACGCTCCCACCAACGGAGGGCTGGTCAATCCCGTGCGGGAGGTGGCCGATGCCGCCCACGCGGTGGGCGCACTCGTACTGCTCGACGCGTGCCAATCCGTCGGCCACTTGCGGGTCGACATTCCCGAACTCGACGTCGACGCGCTCTCCGGAACCGGCCGCAAGTGGCTACGGGGGCCTCGCGGCACGGGCTTCCTCTATGTCCGGCCGCGCCTGGTCACCCAACTCGAACCCGCGATGATCGATCTGCACAGTGCGGTGTGGACGGCGCCGGATCGCTTCGACTACGCGCCGGACGCCACCCGGTTCGAGATGTGGGAAGCCGACGTCGCCGCACGACTGGGGCTGGGCGCGGCCGTCGATTATCTGCTCGGTCTCGGGGTCGACGAGGTGGTCGACGCGCTCGGTTATCGCGCCCAGCACCTGCGCGACGGTCTCGATCGAATCCCCGGCGCGACCGTGCGAGATCTCGGTGACCGGCGCAGCGGAATCGTCTCGTTCACGCTGGACGGCTGGGAACCGGACGCGGTGCGGGACGCTCTGGCGCAACGGTCGGTGACGGTGACGGTGAGCCACCGCAGTTCGACGCTGCTCGACATGTCGGCCCGCCGTCTCGAGGCAGTCGTGCGGGCCTCCCCGCACTACTTCGTCTCTCCGGCAGACGTGGACCGGTTCCTGTCGGCCGTCCGCGACCTCGCGGCGCGCTAAACGGTCTCCACCTGCGCGGGTTCGCGTCCGAGGTGCCGATCCGGTAGAGTGGATCGAGTTGTCTCGGCGAGGGTGGACCGCATCTGTCGGATCACCGTGATCGACGCGGCCGCGGCTTTGATGAGCACCTGCTCCTGTCGCGCGTGCCGGCCCACTTGCCGAGAACACCCGACCACGAAGTGCCATCAGCGTAGGAGCCGTTACATCATGTCCGACGAGAACAATCTCGTAGCCAGCGTCCGCACCGAGTTCGGCAAGGGCGCCGCGCGCCGTGCCCGCCGCGACGGTCAGGTCCCCGCCGTGCTGTACGGCCACAACACCGACCCGCAGCACCTCGCGCTCCCCTCGCGTGAGTTCGCCGCCGTCCTGCGTGCCCACGGCACCAACGCCATCCTGACCCTGGACATCGACGGCACCGAGCAGCTCGCGCTGACGAAGTCCGTCGTCGTCCACCCGATCCGCCGCTACATCGAGCACGCCGACCTCCTCGTCGTGAAGCGCGGCGAGAAGGTCACCGTCGAGGTGCCCGTCGTGCTCGAGGGCGAGCCCGCCAGCGGCACGCTGGTCGTCAACGAGGTCAGCACCATCAAGATCGAAGCCGACGCGATGAAGCTCCCCGAGGAGATCAAGGTCTCCATCGAGGGCGTCGAGGCCGGTACCCAGATCCTCGCCGGCGGCATCGAGCTGCCGTCGGGCTCGAGCCTGCAGGACGATGCCGATCTGCTGATCGTGAACATCGTCGAGGCTCCGTCCGCCGATGAGCTCGAGGGCGAAGAGGGTGCCGACGAGGCTCCCGCCGCCGAAGAAGCAGCAGAAGAAGAGGCCTGAGTCTTCACCGGCTCCCTGTGAAGTCACTCGTGGGGGGGGGGGGGCGGCGGGGGGGGGGGGCGCCCCGGGGTGGTAGATGCACGGAAGGAACTGCACGTGAGCGAGGACACCGCGCTCGTCGTCGGGCTGGGAAATCCCGGGCCGAAGTACGAAAACACCCGGCACAACATCGGTTTCATGGTGGCCGACGTGCTGGCAGGCCGGGTCGGTGGCAAGTTCGGTGCTCACAAGCGCAGCAATTCCGACATCGTGCAGGCACGGCTCGACGGTCGTCAGGTGATCATCGCCAAGCCCCGCACGTACATGAACCTCTCCGGGGGCCCGGTCGCGAGCCTCGCCAAGTTCTTCTCGGTCGACCCGTCGAACATCGTGGTGATCCACGACGAACTCGATCTGGACTTCGAGACGATCCGTCTCAAGCAGGGCGGCGGTGAGAACGGGCACAACGGCCTCCGGTCGACGTCCTCGGCACTGGGCACCAAGGAGTACGTGCGCGTCCGGATGGGCATCGGGCGCCCTCCCGGCCGGCAGGACCCCGCCGACTACGTGCTCAAGCCGTTCTCCACCACGGAACGCAAAGAGCTCCCGGTGTGGTGTGAAGAAGGCGCCGACGCCGTGGAACTCGTGCTGCGACTGGGGCTCGAAGGCGCCCAGAACCGCGTGCACTGATACAGAACCGTCGGACGGGCGCAGTCGAATCCGCCCGAAACGACCCTACGAGTTGCCGAGTAACATGGACGAGTTGCCGGCGACAGCCGCACCAGTCCCGCTTCGAGAGGTTTCCGCGTTGAGCACCCCGCACGCTTCGGCCGTCAGCGAATCCACCGGAGTCCCGAAGCCCGGATCCGGTAAGGAAGTACGGGCCGAGGCCCAGCGCCGCCGTACCTTCGCCGTCATCTCCCACCCCGACGCCGGTAAGTCCACGCTCACCGAGGCCCTCGCTCTGCACGCGAAGGTGATCTCCGAGGCGGGCGCCGTGCACGGAAAGGCCGGCCGCAAATCGACCGTCTCCGACTGGATGGAGATGGAGAAGGCGCGCGGCATCTCCGTCAGCTCGACGGCACTGCAGTTCAACTACACCTCCTCCGAGTCGGCTCGCGGCGACGACGGAAGCGAGACGGTCAACGTCATCAACCTCGTCGATACGCCCGGTCACTCCGACTTCTCGGAGGACACCTATCGCGTGCTCACGGCTGTCGACGCGGCCGTGATGCTCATCGACGCCGCGAAGGGCCTCGAGCCGCAGACCCTCAAACTGTTCCAGGTGTGCCGTCACCGCGGCATCCCGGTGATCACCGTCATCAACAAGTGGGACCGGCCCGGTCGCGCACCGCTCGAACTGCTCGACGAGATCGACGAGCGCATCGGCCTGACCCCCACTCCCCTGTTCTGGCCGGTCGGGATCGCCGGTGATTTCCGCGGCCTGCTGCGTCGCGGCGAGGACGGCACCGCAACCGAGTACATCAAGTTCACCCGCACCGCGGGTGGCGCGAAGATCGCACCCGAAGAGCACCTGTCGGTGGACCAGGCGTCCGACCGCGAGGGCGATATCTGGACCGAAGCCGCCGAGGAGTCCGAACTTCTCTCGGCAAGCGGTCAGGACCACGACCAGGAGATGTTCCTCGCCGGACAGACTTCCCCGGTGATCTTCGCGTCGGCCATGCTCAACTTCGGTGTCCGGCAGATTCTCGACACGCTGGTGTCGCTGGCACCGCCGCCGCGCGCCCGGATCGACATCGAGGGCAACCCGCGCAACGTCGACGATCCGTTCAGCGCGGTGGTGTTCAAGGTTCAGGCCGGTATGGACACCGCACACCGCGACCGGCTCGCCTTCATGCGGATCGTCTCCGGTGTCTTCGAACGCGGCATGGTGGTCACGCACGCCCAGACCGGGAAGCCGTTCGCCACGAAGTACGCGCTCACCGTCTTCGGGCGTGAACGGACCACGGTGGAGAACGCCTACCCCGGGGACGTGGTGGGTCTGGTCAACGCGACCGCACTCGCACCGGGCCACACGCTGTACGTGGACAAGAAGGTGGAGTTCCCGCCGATTCCGTCGTTCGCCCCCGAGCACTTCGCGATCCTGCGCGCCGAGAGCGCGTCGAAGTACAAGCAGTTCCGCAAGGCGGTCGATCAACTCGACTCCGAAGGTGTCGTGCAGATTCTGCGCAACGACATCCGCGGTGACGCCTCGCCGGTCATGGCGGCAGTCGGTCCGATGCAGTTCGAGGTCGTCGCGGCGCGGATGAAGGCCGAATACAACGTGGACCCGAAGATCGAGCCGCTGGGATACGCGCTCGCGCGACGGACCGACACCGCATCGGAAGACGAGCTCAACCGTCAGCGCGGGGTCGAGGTGTTCACACGGTCCGACGGTGTGCTGCTCGCACTCGTGAGCGACAAGTGGCGTCTGCAGTACATCGAGAAGGAACACCCGGACCTCACGCTCGAACCGCTCGTCGCCGCTACCGACTGACGGAATCCCGGCGGACGCACCCGGTGGGTGCAACCTGCGGACTTTACTGATACTTTCCCTTCCGTCGATCCGACGTATCGGGTGGAATCAGGAGCAACGATGAGCGACGACGCACCGGCCTCGGCTGGGGACGGACTGCCGTCCGGTAGGCCGGGGGACGCAACCGCACGGTCCGGAGGACCGAAACGGTCGGGAACCTTCGTCTACCCGTTGCCGAGCACCCCTCTGCCCAGCAGCACTCCGCTCACCGGCACGGTCCGGCCGGACTCGGCCGGGAAGTCCGCTCCGGGTGTGTCCGGAGCGAACACCGAGAGCGAGCGCGCGATCGACCGCGACCCGGCCGGCGGGGTGGACGCCGGCATCTTCGACGAAGGGACGACCCTGGTGAGCAGCACCAGCACGAACGGCACGGTCAACGGTGCGGGAACCGCAACCGACGGTGCCCGCACCACCACCGCGACGTCCTCCGTCACCGCGCCGACTCCGTCCCGGCGGAACTCGATGGGTGTGGCCTCGGTCCGGATCGCAGCCCGGCTCGCCCAGAACGAACTGGGAACCTCCGGTGGCCAGGGCGACCCGATCTCGGACAACGACGAACTGCTCACCCTGCTCGGCGAGTACCTCGTCGCCGGCGGACTCGAGAAGCCCGAACTCCACGTGACCCTCGGCGGTCAGACCATCGTGGTGGACCTGCAGACTCCGCAACGTCACGCCCGCTGACCGGATCCCCGGCGGCGCGGCACGACGCGCGCGCTGCCGGAACGCCGGTCAGTTGTCCAGCAACGCTACGATCGACGCCTGATCGACGTCCCCGAGCGTGGCAGGCGACCACTGCGGATTGCGATCCTTGTCGACGAGCACGGAGCGAACTCCCTCGGCGAAGTCGGGTGTGAGGGCGATCCGCACCGCGACCCCGAGTTCACGGGTGAAGCACTCCTCCAAGGTGCTTTCGGCACCTCGCCGTAACAGTTCCGCGGTGACCCAGACGCTCGTCGGCGACAGCGCCGTCAGCGCGTCGCGTGTCTTCTCCGCCCAGGCGGTGTCGATATCGGGGTCGTCGGAGAGACGGGCCAGCATGTCCAGCACGGTCCCGTCACCGAAGACCGCCTCGATGTCGGTGAAACGCCGCGCCAGATCCGATTCGGGGGCCGGTTCGACGTACTCGTCGAGCGCGTCCTGCCAGTGCCCCGCCCTGATCCGGTCGGCCAGTTCGCCGATGCGTGCGCTCGGCACATAGTGCGTCGCGAGTCCGACCGCGAGTGCGTCGCCCGCGTCGATCCGCGCGCCGGTGGTGCCCAGGTACATGCCGACGGCGTCGCAACGCGCCGTGGTTCCGCGCAGCCGGGGAAGGAAGTGGCTCGAACCGACGTCGGGAATGAAACCGATCGCCGTCTCCGGCATGGCGAAGGTCGACTTCTCGGTCGCGATGCGCACTGCTCCGTGCACCGAGATCCCCAGTCCCCCACCCATCGTCACGCCGTCGAGCAGCGCCAGGTAGGGCTTGGGGTAGGTCGCGACGAGCCGGTCGAGCCGGTATTCGTCCGAGAAGTAGCCGCGGACGGTGTCGGCGTCGCCCTGCACCGCCGCCTCCCGCACCGGCTTGATGTCACCCCCCGCACAGAACGCGCGATCGGACAGGCTGGTGACCAGGACGGCCGTGATCTCTGGATCGTCGCGCCATGCCTCCAGCGGGGCGTACATGTCGCGGATCATCGACCGGTCGAGCGCGTTGAGTGCAACCGCCCGGTCGAGCTGCACCTCGCCGACACCATTGGCGACGCGTGTGCGGATGAAGGAGTCGTTCACGGGCCGGAGCCTACCGGTCGTCCGCCCGTAGTGCGGTATGCCCGGGCCGGTTCCCGCCCTACGGAAACAGCTGTTCGTGCGTCCACGTCGTACCGTCCCGGCGGTAGCGCAGCCGCCGGTGCCGGCGGCCCGGGTCGGCCTGCCAGAACTCGACGGTGGTGGCCTCGAGACACCACGCTCTCCAGTGGGGCGACACCCACGCCGGATCGGCGTCCAGCGCCTCGAGCCGCTCACTCACCACACGGTCGTAGTCACGCGGGTCGTCGAGGATCTCACTCTGCAGACCGGTCGACGCGACCGCACGGGCCAGCGGCGACCGTTCGACGAAGTCGCGGCCACACACTTCGGAGCCGCCGGAACGCACCGGCCCCCGCACCCTGATCTGACGGCCGTGCTCACGCCAGTAGAACGTCAGTGCCGCAGCGGCCGTCGCGCCCAGGTGGCGTCCCTTCGGGGACCGGTTGTCGCCCGAGAACCACCAGCCGTCCGCGGTGACATCCTTGAGCAGCAGGGTCCGGGCATCGGGCACCCCGTCCTCGTCGACGGTCGACAGCGTCGTCGCATGCGGCTCTGCGATGCCGGCGTCCACGGCGTCCGTCAGCCACTGCAGGAACAGATCCTGGGGTCGCGAGGTCACCGGACGCTCCGGCGGTGGCTGCGTGGCGAACACCGGGATCGCCCTGACCCAGGCGCGTACGTCGGGGTACTTCTCGAGGTGCGGGATCTCGGCCACCCGGGAAGCGTAACGGCCCGAGGTCGGATAACGGCCCGAGTCACGGGGCGACGAGGTCAGTCCTCTCCTGTGCTCGCGTCGCCGGTGAGCGGACCCACCAGCATCCATCGGTGACCGAACGGATCGAGCAGGGTCGCGTTGCGATGACCGTGGCTTTCGTTGATCCAGCGTTCCACCGACCCTCCGGCGGTGCGGGCGCGGGCGAGAACGGCGTCCGCGTCGCCGACCGGAAGCATCAAGCTCACCGAGGTGGCGCCGGACTGGGGCGCGGTCAGTCCCATCTCGGGAAACTCCTCGGCGAGGTACACCATCCCCGTCGGAAGGCTCAGTTCGGCGTGACCGATCCGCCCGTCCTCCATCACCACCGGGTCGCCGACGAGCGAGGCGCCGAAAACACCGGTGTACCAGTCGATCGCGTCACGCGCTCGGGAGACGGTGAGGTACGGGAGAGCGCCGGCGGCGGGAAAGTCGTCGTCAGGGTTGGTCGGCATCTCCGGATGATCTCCCTTTTCCGATGTGTTCGTCATGACCCCAGTCTTCGCGCCGGCGGCTCACTCGTCTTGGACGATTGGGAACACTTCCCAGACCGCTCACGAGGCGCGGGGCTGATTTGTCAGCATCGCCCACCGGTTGGTGGTCAGCCGGAAGTTCGGGAGGTCGGACAAGAAAGTCACCGTCTCCCAGTTACGTTCGTAACCGGTGTGGCAGATGCGCCAGTTCCCGTCGTCGCCCAGGATGTAGCGATCGAAGTAGTGCGCCGACCCCCGCATCATCATTCCGTCTTCGGGCACCATGATGGTGTCGGCCAGAAGCCACACGCCCGTTGCGGTGGTCCCGTCGGGTCCGATCTCGATCTCGGGATGACTGCAGTGATGTTCGGTGACCATGCGGGTACCGAGCGTGTTCTCGAGGAAACCCAGAAAGGCGTCACGCGACTCGAAACTGAGATGCTCGCCGTACACCGCGGTGGCGTCGGGCATCAGGGTGGCGGACAGTTCGGTCCACGATTTGGTATCCAGCGCTCGCAGGTAGCGGTATTTCAAGCGCTCGATCGCCGCCACCGCCGCCAGATCCATCACGGGCCTCCCGTCACCATGTACCTGCAGGTACCGCTCCAAGGTTAGTCCGGAATTGTTTCGGCGGGCGTGCAATTCGGAGACTCGGAGACCGGCTCGATTGCGGTTCGGTCACAGCGCCGGGCCCGGATCACGGCGGAGGACGAAGCCCGCGAACGGTGGTCTCGACGACCAGCTCGGCGTACGCGTCGTCCTCCGCCGGCTCGGGTGTCGTCAGGGCGAACAGCGCGTGACTCAGGACGGCACCGGTCACCAATTCGAGAAGCAATGTCGCCGACGTGTCCGCCGGCAGATCGCCGCGCTCGACGGCCCGGTGCACGATGGTGCGCGCCGCGAGCAGACGGCTCTTGTTGAGGGTGTGGGTCAGGCGCGCGAGCAACTCGGGATTGACCCGGGCGTCGAGCGCGACGCGAAGACTGACCAGCCCGGGCGTCGTGCGATACCCCTGCAGCAATTGGCGGGCGAGCTCGACGAGATCCGAGCGGAGATCCCCGGTGTCGATGGGCACCGGGAGGGGGCTGCGTGCCTCGAGCGCCTGGACGAGCAAATCGTCCTTGCTCTCCCAGCGGCGGTACAGCGCGGCTCTGCCCACTCGTGCCCGCCTGCCCACGGCATCGAGGGTGAAGCCGCGCCAGCTCGTCTCCGAGTACACCTCGAGTACCGCGTCGAACACCCGGTCCTCGAGGTCGGCGGCGCGGGGCCGCCCGCGGCGGCGCGGGGCTGCTACATCTGTCACCACCCGAGTGTGCCAGACCTGGTCCACATATACAGACTGAAACAGTCCGTATTAGGCTGTGGACGTCCCTCCCCGACGAAGTACTCGAAGGAACGCCATGACAGACCCCACCCGGGTTCCCGTCGTGATCGGCGTCGGCGACCTGCGCTCCGGCCGCGCCGGTTCGCCCGCCGACCCACGCGAACCGCTCGACCTCATTCATGAGGCCACCGCGTCCGCGTTGACCGACACCGGTGTCGATCGCGACGCTCTCGTCTCGCGCATCGACACCATCCGGGCCATCAAGACGGCAAGCTGGTCCTACGACGATCTGCCCGGCCTTCTCGGCGAGCGACTCGGCGCGCGAGCCGTCCACACGTCGACGACTCCCATCGGTGGGCACTGGCCGGCGGCACTGCTCGACCGCATCGCGCACGACATCGCGCACGGCACGAGCGGTGTCGCGTTGCTCGTCGGCGGCGAAGCCCAGGCCTCGGTGACCAACGCCTTCAAGCAGGGCACCGATCCGGCATCGCTCGGCTGGACGACCGCGCCCGGCGGCCCGCCCGCGTTCGATCCCGACGACCTCGGCAGTCCCGCCATGCAGCGGGCCGGAATGATCGCTCCCACCCGGGTCTACCCGCTTTTCGAGAACCGGCTCAGCCACGAATTGGGACACACGCGCGAGCAGTCGATCGACTGGTCCGCCGAGCTGTACGCGGCGTTCTCGGAGATCGCCGGCAACAACCCGGCTGCGTGGAACCCGACCCTGCGCACCGCCGACGACATCCGCACCGCCGGACCCGGCAACCGCATGGTCACCGACCCGTACCCGCTGCTGTGCAACGCGATGCCGTTCGTCGACCAGGCAGCCGCCGTGGTCGTCACCTCGCTCGCGACGGCCCGGGAACTCGGCGTCGCCGACGACCATCTGCTCTACGTGTGGGGTGGCGCCGGAGCCACGGAGACCCCGGACGTCCTCGCCCGGGCAGAACTCGGCCGCTCCGCCGCGCTCGCGGATGCCCTGCGCCGCACCCTCGAGGCCACCGACCTTCGGCCCGCCGACTTCGACATCGTCGACGCGTACAGCTGCTTCCCGGTGGTACCCAAACTGCTCGTCGAGCACCTGGGTCTCCCGCGCGACACGGTGCCGTCGGTGACCGGTGGCCACTCGTTCTTCGGTGGACCGCTCAACAGCTACACGCTGCACTCGGTGGTCGCGGTCGCGCAGCGGCTCCGCCGAGACGGCGAACTCGCCCTCGTGCACGGCAACGGCGGCTACCTGACGTACCAGCACGTCGTGGTGCTCGGATGCGCGCCGCACACCGACGGCTACGTCGGAAATCCCGAGCACGTGCAGATACCGCCGTCCGCACCCGACGCCGCACAGGACTACTCCGGTGAGGTCGAGATCGTGACCGCCACCGCGGAATACGGCCGCGACGGCGCGCCGTCCGTCGGATTCCTCGTCGGCACCACGACCGACGGCCGGCGGGTATCGGGACACACCGACGCGGAAGGGGCGCGGATTCTTTCGGCAGGCGCGGACCTCATCGGCACCGTCGTCCACGTCACCGACCAGGGCGGGCAACTCACCGTGGCCCGCATCGACACCCCTTCCTCCGAGGAGCACCCGCAGTGACCGAACCGATCGTTCTCGTCGAGCAGCGCGACCACACGCTGATCGTCACCATCAACCGCCCCAAGGCCGCGAACAGCATCAACGCCGACGTGCACCGGGCGCTCGGAGAAGCATGGGAGCGGGCCGCCGACGACCGCACCGTGCGCGCCGTCGTGCTGACCGGTGCGGGTGACGCCGTGTTCTGCGGCGGCGCCGACCTCAAGGCACTCGGCACCGCCGGGCCCGACGGAGTCACCCCGCCCGAGACCGCACACTGGGGATTCGCCGGTGTCGTCAAGCACCACATCGCGAAGCCGATCATCGCCGCTGTCAACGGCACCGCGCTCGGCGGCGGCACCGAACTCGCCCTCGCCAGCGATCTCGTGGTCGCCTCCGACACAGCCGAATTCGGTCTCCCCGAGGTGCACCGCGGGCTCATCGCCGGCGCGGGCGGCGTGTTCCGCATCGGACAGGCGATCCCGCGGGCGATCGCGATGGAACTCGTCCTCACCGGGAAGCCGATGCCGGCCGCCGACGCGCTGCGCTGGGGCCTCGTCAACCGGGTCGTGCCGCAAGCCGACGTGCTGACCACCGCGCTGGATCTCGCCGCACAGATCGCGGCGGGGGCACCGCTGGCCGTACAGGCGAGCAAGACGGTCGCACGCGGCATCGTCGACGGTCATGTCTCCGCGGAAGACCATTCGTGGGACCTGACCGAAAAGGCCCTCGCACGGCTCACCACCAGCGCCGACACCCTCGAAGGCGTCATGGCCTTCATGCAGAAGCGTGAACCCGTCTGGAAGGGCGAATGACGATGACCACCACCGAAGCGCTGCGCTGGGACACCGACGAGCAGAAGGCACTGCGGCAACTCGCCGCCGACTTCACCCGCAAGGAGATCCTCCCCCATCTCGACACGTGGGAGCGTGAGGGTTCCATCCCGCGCGAACTCCATCGCAAGGCCGCGGACGCCGGACTTCTCGGGGCCTCCGTCGCCGAAGAGCACGGCGGTTCCGGTGGCAACGCCCTCGACATGCTCACGATTCTCGAGCAGATCATCCTCTCGGGCGGATCGTCGGGCCTGATCTCCGCGCTGTTCAGCCACGGAATCGCGACCCCGCACATCATCGCCTCCGGCAACACCGACCTCATCGACCGGTACGCGCGGCCCGCGCTCGAAGGCAGGATGATCGGGTCGCTCGCCATCACCGAGCCCAGCGGTGGTTCCGATGTCGCGAACATCCGCACCACCGCTCGCCGCGAGGGCGACGAGTACGTCATCAACGGCGCCAAGCTGTACATCACCTCGGGCACCCGCGCGGACTTCGTCACCACCGCGGTCCGCACCGGCGACGCAGGCGCCGGCGGTATCTCGTTGATCGTCGTTCCCACCGACACACCGGGTTTCACGGTCTCGCGCAAGCTCGACAAGATGGGCTGGCTGTGCTCGGACACCGCCGAACTGTTCTACGACGACGTGCGTGTCCCCGTCTCGAACCTCATCGGTGCGGAGAACTCCGCCTTCGGCCAGATCGCCCAGCAGTTCCAGGGCGAGCGGCTGTCGCTGGCCTTCCAGGCCGTCGCCACCGCGCAGCGTTGCTTCGATCTCACCGTCGACTGGGTCAAGTCCCGCGAGACCATGGGACGGCCGCTGTCGAAGCGGCAGGTCGTGCGGCATCGCCTCGCAGAACTCGCCACCGAGATCACTGCGGCACAGACATTCTGCCGCTCGGTCGCGGAACGCTGGGCCAACGGCGAGGGCATGCTGCTCGAAACGTCCATGGCGAAGAACAACGCCGTGAAGGTGTGCGACACCGCCGTGATGGAGGCGGTTCAGCTCGCCGGCGGCATCGGCCTGATGCGCGAGAGCGAGGTCGAGCGCCACTTCCGCGACGCGCGCGTCCTCGGAATCGGTGGCGGCACAACCGAGATCATGAACGAGATCATCAGCAAGCTGCTGGGCTTGTAACCCTGCGGATGTGAACCGATATGCCGGCGGCCGAGGACTTCGGCCGTCGGCATATCGCTGTCAACGCAACGTCCGGCGGTGTCCCGCACGGCCACGGTGCCGCAGAACTTCGAGTCCCGCCACCGCTGCCGCCGCGACGACCACGTGCATCGTCACCAGCGCGGCAGTGCTCGCGGTGTCGAAATCGCCACGACGGTCCCCTGGATCGTGGCGAGGGGCAGCAGTGCCCCCACGACCTGCGCGATCCGCAGGAACCCGCTCCACCACAGACTCAGCAGTGCCGCGAGGGCAAGTCCGGCCGCGAGCGGGCCCGCGGTCATGAGCACGACACCACCGGGCGCCGCCGAAGCCACGGTCCCGGCGTCGGTGTGCTCGAACGAACCGCCCGCGGCGAGTCCGACGAGCCACACGACGAGATTGACCACGAGCGCAAGCAGCACGGTCGCCACCACGACGACGAGCCTGTCCGGAACGCGCACAGCGGCGGAGACAGAAGACGATCGAGAAGTTTCGGACGCAGTCATGAATCCTCCTGAAGGGTGCTGTCATTCGACGACACCCATCGTCCGACCTCGAGTCGGCTCGAGGTCAAGACCTCGACCGCGCCCGGTGACGGTGGAGGTCAGCCCACGTCTTCGGCGAGCTCCATCCACTGCTCCTCCGCGGCTTCCTTCTCCGCGACCACCTCACGAAGCTCGGCATCGAGCTTCTGCAGCTTGTCGGGATCGGTAGCGGCCTCGGCCAGACGGACGTGCAGCTTCGCCTCGCGCTCGTCGAGCTTGGCGATCGCCCGTTCGAGGCGCGAGAGTTCCTTGCGAGCCGCCCGCTCGGCTGCCCCGTCGCGCTTCGCCGGCGTCGCTCCCCCGGTGTCACCCGGCTTGGAGACGGTCGACGCCACTGACACCACGCCCTCGTCGCCCATGGCCGCGCGCCGGCGGAGATATTCCTCGATGCCGCCGGGAAGGTTGGTCAGCTTGCCGTCACCGAAGAGCGCCCACGTCGAATCACAGATGCGCTCGATCAGGAACCGGTCGTGGCTGATGACGACGAGCGTGCCGGCCCAGCCGTCGAGCAGGTCCTCGAGCTGCTGCAGCGTATCGATGTCGAGATCGTTGGTGGGCTCGTCGAGCAGGAGAACGTTGGGCTCGGCCATGAGTACCCGCGTGAGCTGCAGTCGGCGTCGCTCACCTCCGGACAGGTCGCCCACCGGTGTGCGCTGCCGTGCCGGTGTGAAGCCCAGACGCTCCGCGAGCTGGCCGGCCGAGACCTCCTTGTCGCCCAGCATGATCCGCTCGGCCACATCCTTGACCGCGTCGAGTACCCGCATGTCGGTGGGAAGGTCGTCGAGTTCCTGCCGCAGCCAGCCGATTTCGACCGTCTGCCCCTGGATACGCCGGCCCGACGACGGTTCGAGTTCCCCGGCGAGGGTGCGCAGCAGGGTCGTCTTGCCCGACCCGTTGACGCCGACGAGACCGATCCGCTCCCCCGGTCCGAGCCGCCACGTCAGGTCGTGCACGAGTTCGCGGCCGTCCGGGGTCGTCAGGGTCGCGTTCTCGAGTTCGATGACGACGCGGCCCAGCCGACGCTTGGCGAACGAGGCCAGCGCCACCGAGTCGCGCGGCGGCGGCACGTTCGCGATCAGCGCCTCCGCCGACTCGATGCGGTAGCGCGGCTTCGACGTACGGGCCGGTGCCCCGCGACGCAACCACGCCAGTTCCTTGCGTGCGAGGTTCTGGCGCCGTTCCTCCATGGCGTCGGCCTGGCGCGACCGCTCGGCCCGCGCGAAGATCCAGTCGTTGTAGCCACCCTCGTAGGTTTCGACCTTGCCGCCCACGACCTCCCAGGTCCGGGTGGCCACGGTGTCGAGGAACCAGCGATCGTGGGTGACGACGACGAGGGCACTTCGCCGGGAGATCAGATGCTCGGCGAGCCACTGGACACCCTCGACGTCGAGGTGGTTGGTGGGCTCGTCGAGCACGAGCAGATCGAGATCCTGAACGAGGGCGGCCGCGAGCGCGACCCGGCGGCGCTCGCCACCCGACAGCCCGTCCACGACGGCGTCCAAGCCGAGCTTGTCGATGCCGATCCCGGTCAGCACGGACCGGATCCGCGAGTTGCCGGCCCACTCGTGGTCTGCGACGCCGAGCGGTCCGAGAACCACTTCCGCGACCGTCGATCCGGGGGGCAGCACACCGCGCTGCGTCACCACGGCCATGCGGAGTCCGCCGACCCGGCTCACGCGGCCGGAATCGGGCTCCTCCACGCCGGCGAGGACCTCGAGCATGGTGGTCTTTCCGCCGCCGTTGAGACCGACCACGCCGATGCGCTCGCCCTCCTGCACGCCCAGAGACACCGATTCGAGCAGCGGCTTGACGCCGAAGGACTTCGAGACCTGTTCGAGATTGATCAGATTCGCCACGTGGAGCATTGCCTTCCGGAGTGTTCAGTTCAGTGATGTGCGATATCGGTGTCGAGCACGACGCGGGCGCCCGGCACCGGGCCGGTTGCGAGGCGCACCGTGCGGCACACGCCCGCCCCCGCCAGTTCGGCGCTCACGGTGACCGCGGCGTGATGGTCGGCGACGAGGAACGCGCACGTGGGGCCCGAGCCGGACACCAGCCCGGCAAGAGCACCGGCGTCGACCCCGGCCCGCAGGGTGCGACGGAGTTTGGGGTCGAGCGACAATGCCGCGGCCTGCAGGTCGTTACCGAGCAACGGTGCGAGTTCGTGCGGGTCGCCGGACGCGAGCGCCGACAGTACGTCGTCGGAGTCCCCGACGCGCGCCGGATCGCCGCCCGCGCGCAGGCTGTCGAGCTCGCGGAAGACCACCGGCGTGGACAGGCCGCCCTTGGCCAGCGCCAGGACCCAGTGGAATGTTCCCCGCGTGAGCACCGGCACGAGCTGTTCGCCGCGCCCGGTGCCGAGTGCGGTGCCGCCGTGCAGGCAGAACGGCACGTCGCTGCCGAGCTGGGCGGCGAGCCCGTCGAGATCGTCGCGTGACGCGCCGAGCCCCCACAGGGCGTCGAGTGCGACGAGGGTCGCAGCCGCGTCTGCGCTGCCGCCCGCCATCCCGCCGGCGACCGGAATGCCTTTGGCGATGGTGATCGCCACCTCGGGCGCACGCCCGGCGCGTTCGGCGATCAGCTCTGCGGCGCGCCACGCAAGGTTGGTCGAGTCGGTGGGCACCGCCCCGGCGTCGGCGCCCGAGACGTGCACGCTGAGCCGGTCCGAACCCACCACCGAGACTTCGTCGTACAGCGACAGTGCCTGGAAGACGGTGTGCAGATCGTGGTAGCCGTCCGGGCGCAGATCGCCCACCGCCAGATGCAGATTGACCTTGGACGGGGCCCGCACGGTGACGGGAGCGGGAACGACGGAAAGCACGAGTACACAGCTTACCCGCGCGACGGCAAGGCCCCGGACCACGCGTGCGGTACCACACTCCGACTCTCAGATGCCGAGGACCACTTTCGCGATCATGAAGTACACGAGCAGACCCGTGGCGTCAACGAACGTCGTGATGAACGGGTTGGAGAACACCGCAGGATCGGCACGGACCGCGCGCGCCAGCATGGGCATCACTCCACCCACCGACGCGGCCATGGTGCAGATACTGAGCAGGGTCAGCCCGATCACCAGACCCAGCGACGGCTCGTAGAGCACGGTGACCAGGACGAAGCCCACCGTCCCGAGTAGCAAACCGAGCGACAAGCCCACACACAGTTCGCGAACGAACACCTTTCCCAGATCGCGCGGAGTCACGTCGTTGAGCGCGAGCGCACGCGTCACGGTGGTCGCCGCCTGGTTCCCCGTGTTGCCGCCCGTGCCGATGAGGAGGGGGATGAACAACGCCAGCGCGACCATCTGCCCTAGCGTGGCCTCGAAGACCTCCAGAACCTGCACGGTCAGCGATGCACCGATCGCCAGGACGAGGAGCCACACCACCCGGGAGCGCACGATATTGAACACCGGAGTGGCCAGATACGGCTGGCGCAGCGGTTCGGTACCGCTGATGCGCGCCTGGTCTTCGCTGTCGGAGTCTTCGAGGATCCGCAGCGCGTCGTCGAACGTAAAGATTCCGACGAGCCGGGTCTCGCTGTCGACCACGGGCAGCGCGAGCCGCTTGAGGTCGGCGCAGCGCCGCGCAGCCTGTTCGCTGTCCTCGGTGGCATAGGCCCAGTCCGGCCGGCCCGCGATATCGGCGATCACGGCGTCGCGCGGCGCCTTGAGAAGGTCGCGCAAGCTCACCACTCCGACCAGGACCCGCGCCCGGTCGGTCACGGGCAGGGTGTAGATGGTCTCCGCGTCGTCCATCCGCTGTTCGAGTTTGTCCAGCGTCTCGGCGACGGTGAGATCGGGATGGGTGACGATGTACTCCGGGCTCATCCGCCGCCCGATAGATCCGCGCGGGTAACCGAGGATCTCGGCGGTGAGATCGCGCTGGTCGGGCGGCAGACCCTGGAGCAGCTTTCCCGCCACTGTCGCGGGCAGTTCGTCGAGCAGGCCCACCCGGTCGTCGGGCTCGAGTTCGGCGAACAGTGCCGCGACGTCGTCGTCCTGGAGCGCACCGACGAGGCTGCCCTGCAGCGCGGGGTCCAGGCCCTCGAAAACCGTCATGGCGCGATCCTTGGAGAGCAGCCGGTACACGATCGCGCGCTGCGTCGGGTCGAGTCGTTCCAGAATCTCCACGACCTGCCCGGTGGTCAGTTCACCGAGCACCGCGGTCAGTGCCGGCAGATCGGTGCGCGAAAGTGCCGTCTCCACCGCTCTGATCGACGACTCGCCACCTGCCACCCGGGACTCACTCACCGTTGCACCCTATCGAAGGAGCACGGATCCGTTTCTTCAACGAGGACAGCTTCGGTCCGCAATACGTGGGATCGTCGAGCCATGCGCGAAACCTCGGCCCGGTTGCTGCGATTGCTGTCGCTCCTGCAGATGCGACGGGAGTGGTCCGGCGCCGAACTCGCCGATCGACTCCGCATCACCACACGAACCGTCCGGCGGGACGTCGAGAAACTGCGGGAACTCGGCTACCCGGTGGACGCGACGGTGGGGGTCGGAGGCGGTTACCGGCTGGGAGCGGGTGCCGAGATGCCGCCACTGCTGCTCGACGACGACGAGGTCGTCGCTGTCGCGCTCGCGTTGCGATCGGGCGCGTCACATGCGGTCACCGGGATCGGCGACGCCGAAATCCGGGCGCTCGTGAAACTGCGCCAGGTCATGCCGTCGCGTCTGCGGTATCGCCTCGAGGCTCTGCAGGTCGACGTGGTCGACCACGGCCCTGCCGAGTCGGCGGTGGACGCGGGACTGCTGTCGAGCGTGGCGTCGGTGTGCCACACCCACGAGAGACTGCGATTCGACTACCGCACGCACGACGGAATCTCGTCGCGGCGCGAGGTCGAACCTCACCGCGTGGTGCGCTCGGGACTGCGGTGGTATCTCGTCGGATGGGATCTCTCGCGGGACGGGTGGCGTTCGTTCCGCGTGGATCGGATGGAACCGAAAACTCCCACCGGTCCCCGTTTCACGCCTCGGGATCTACCACCCGGTGGCGCAACGGGATTCGTCTCCCGAGGGATCGTCAGCGGCACCTCGTCCGTCACAGCACGAGTGCTCATCCACGCGTCGTTCGGAACGGTCGCACCGATGATCGACGAGCGCTGGGGCACCGTCGAACCCGTGGACGACGATCACTGCGCCGTCGGTTTCGACGGAAGCTCGCTGGACTCGATCGCGGAGTGGCTCGCGGCATTCGATCTGGACTTCACCGTGCTCGACCCGCCGGAACTGCGGGAGGCGTGCGGCCGGGTCGCCCGGCATCACGCCGCGCTCGCCGAGCGGTATCTACGCGCGTGCGCCGATACGAGCCGAAACCCGTTGGGCCCATGACAAAAACGGCTGGGGGGCCGCCCCCCCCCCCGGGGGCGGCCCCCC
>NZ_JAXION010000012.1:0-56814 GCF_049311045.1 Rhodococcus sp. 7Tela_A2
CGGGGGGCGCTGCTCTGTGCGGTCGGGATTATCCGGAGTAATCGCGCAGGGTGAACACGAACCCTATGGCGATGACGACGACAGCGAGAATGTAGACGACGATCCGGAGCCACACCGGCCCGTAGAAACTCACCGCGATCGCGGCCGCAAGTGCCGCGATGATCATCAGCACGCCGTAGAGCGGCGTGCGCTGAGGGTCTTCCCGGCGATGGTGCCCCGTGTCGGCCATGGGTGCATTCTGCTCGCTCGGCGAGCGTGTTGGCAGCGGAACCGGTCGAACCGGCCCACATTGTCAGCCGGTCGACGGCAGCCGTCGAGGTGCGTGGATCGCCGTGACCGCGACGTCGTCTTGGACGCCGGACCCGAGAGCCCCGAGCAGTTGCCGCACCGCGGCGACGGTGTCCGTGGCGGTCGCGGGCGTCGTTGCCCTGGCGAACTCGAGCAGCGACTCCTCGCCGTACCGGTCCTGAACGGTGTCCGCGATACGCGCCTCGGTCACCCCGTCGGTGTACAGGAGCAGCGTGTCGCCGGGATCGAGCCGGACCTGCGCGGTGACGAAACGCGGATCGGCGAGCAGTCCGACCGGGTGCCCTCCCACCATGGGCAGATAGTCGGCCGTGCCGTCCGCTCGCATCAGTACGGCCGGTGGGTGGCCGCCGGTGGCAAGGGAGATCACGAAGCTCCCCGCGCGGGTGCCGGGGGTGATGGTGCCGAACACGATCGTGCAGAACGGCGCCCGGGGCTCACCGTCGCGGGATTCACGCGCCCGTTCCTCGAGGAACGCGGTGTTGAGTACGCCGAGTACCGCGACCGGGTCGGACTCGTGCACCGCCGCGGCGCGCAGCGTGTACCGGACCATCGACGTCGCCACCGCCGCGCGGGCACCCTTACCGCACACGTCACCGAGATACAGACCCCACGAATCGGTGCCGAGCGGGAACAGATCGTAGAAATCTCCGCCGACCTCGTCCGGGGACGCGATGTGATAGTGAGCGGCGACGTCGAGTCCGGGTACCTGGGGCAGGGCCGGCGGCAGGAGGGTGGTCTGCAGGACCGCGGTGATGCGCTGAAGTCGTTCGCGTTCCTTCTCGGCCTCGCGCCGCGCACGGAGCAGTTCGATCTCGTAGGCGCGTCGTTCCCTCGCGTCGAACAGCGTGGTCCGGACGAGGACGGGCCGTCCCGCTGCGTCCCTCTCGAGGTTCGAGGTCACCAGAACCGGAAGCCGCGACCCGTTCGCCGCCGTCAATTCCAATGCGATTCCGCCGATTTCGCCGTGAAGCAGGAGAAGTGGCGCGAAATGGGTCTCGTGGTAGATGCGTCCACCCACGGACAGCAGATCGGAGAAGTATCGCCGGCCCACGAGGTCCTCGCGCGGATAGCCGAGCCACGCCAGGAGCGTCGTGTTGATCTTCACGATGCGACCGTCGGGGAGGGTCGTCATGTAGCCGCAGGGAGCATTCTCGTACAGGCTTTCCGCGCTTTCCTGGAGGCTTTGCCCGAGGGCTGCGCTCCCCGGTTCGTCGTCCGGGTGCGCGCCCGGCAGGTCGCGTCGCGCGGGCCGATCCTCGGGATGGGGCGGGGTCGTCATCCGATCCGTGACACGAACTCGGCGATGGCGGCGGCCGTCTCGTCCGGGGCACTGAGCTGTGGGCAGTGGCCTGTCGCATCCAGCGTCACGAGTTCGCTGCCGGGGATGGCCGCATGGACGAAAGCGCCCACTTCCGGCGGTGCGATGGCGTCGCGCGAGCATTGCGCGACGAGCGTGGGCACCGAAACCGCCGCAAGATCGTCGCGGTTGTCCGACAGGAAGGTCACGCGCGCGAAGACACGGGCGATGTCGGGGTCGGTGCGGCAGAACAGATCGGTCAGTTCGTCGCCGAGTACCGGACGCTCCGGGTTCCCCATGATGACCGGCGCCATCGCACCCGACCAGCCCAGATAGTTCGCTTCCAGTGCCTCGAGAAGCTCGTCGATGTCCTCGGCGCTGAACCCGCCCCGGTATCCGGTGGCCGGGTCGTCGATGAAGCACGGCGACGGCACGAGGAGAACCAGGCCGCTGAACGCGTCGGGGTCCTGTGCCGCGGCGAGAACCCCCATCATCGCGCTCACCGAATGACCCACGAAGACAACGGGTCCCAGTCCGAGATCACGGCACACCTCGAGCGCGTCCTCGGCGTAGCTGTCGAGAGTCGAGTACCGCGACGCGCTCCATGCGGACAGGTCCGAGCGGCCGGCTCCGACATGGTCGAACCGCACCACGGTGAAGTCCTGTTCCAGGGTGGGAACCACGAGACGCCACAGACTCTGATCACAGCCGAAACCGTGTGCCAGCACGATCACCGGGGCGCCTCGGCGTCCGGTCACGGTGACGTGGTTCCTGCTCGGTGTCCGCACGTGGTTCCCCATGTCCACCCTCCCTTGCGTGAGAGAGTGCCACAAATCGGGCCCTTGCGGAGACTGCGCGCTCGTCGACCTGCGAAGGAGCAACTGCGTGTCCGTTCCGGCCTGCCGCTAGCCTTCAACGGGTACGGAGCAGAGAAGGGGCCCCTATGGCGAAGATCGAAGACATCCTGGCGCTGGAACGGATCGAGAACGACATCTTCCGAGGTATCGCGACCGAGACGTTGCTGCAGCGGACATTCGGCGGTCAGGTGGCCGGGCAGTCCCTCGTGTCCGCGGTGCGCACCGTCGATCCGGACTTCGGTGTGCACTCGCTGCACGGCTACTTCCTGCGTCCGGGGAATCCGGACAAAAGCATCGTGTACCAGGTCGAACGGATGCGGGACGGACGCTCGTTCGCCACCCGGCGGGTCACGGCCGTACAGGACGGCAAGGCGATCTTCACGATGTCGGCGTCGTTCCACATCGAGGACCACGGCATCGAGCATCAGGACGTGATGCCCGCGGTGCCGATGCCCGACGAGCTGACCGACGCCATGGACTCACCCGACCCCGAATACCGGTGGGTGAACCGGGAGTGGTCGGAATGGGAGTTCCGGTTCGTACCGCAGGATCGCATCGTGCGACGCGACGGCTCGGCCTCCCAGCAGCAGTTGTGGTTCCGGTCGCGCCTGCCGCTGCCGGACGACCCGGTTCTCCACGTGTGCACGCTCGCCTACATGAGCGATATGACGCTGCTGGGCTCGTCGATGGTCATCCACCGCGACGAGGACATCCAGGGCGCCTCGCTCGACCACGCCATGTGGTTCATGCGCCCGTTCCGCGCCGACGACTGGCTGCTCTACGATCAGACCTCTCCGGCCGCGGGATTCGGGCGCGCACTGACCCAGGGCAGAATCTTCGACAGCCGTGGACAATTCGTCGCTGCCGTCGTGCAGGAGGGCCTCAGCCGCACGCCGCGGCCGTAGGCGGCTTCCCCCGGGAGAAGGTACGAATACATGACCACGACGCCGACCATCGGGGTGCTCGCACTGCAAGGCGACGTCCGGGAGCATCGCGCAGCACTCGAGGCCGCCGGTGCCCGCACGATCGCGCTTCGTCGTGAAAGTGAACTCGACGCTGTCGACGGGATAGTGATCCCGGGTGGGGAGTCCACCACGATGAGCCGGTTGCTGCGCGTGTTCGATCTGCTCGACCCGTTGCGGTCCCGGCTCGGGGCGGGGATGCCCGCCTACGGTTCGTGTGCCGGGATGATCCTGCTCGCCTCCGAGGTTCTCGACACGCGACCGGACGCCGAGCACCTCGACGCGCTCGACATCACAGTGCGACGCAATGCGTTCGGGCGGCAGGTCGATTCGTTCGAGGAGGACCTCGATGTGAGGGGCGTCGAGGGTGGTCCGGTCCGGGCGGTGTTCATCCGGGCCCCGTGGGTCGAGAGGACAGGACCGGACGTCGAAGTCCTCGCCACCGTGCCCACCGGACCTGCTGCGGGCCGCGTCGTGGCGGTGCGGCAGGGCGCGGTGTTCGCGACCTCGTTCCACCCGGAGGTGGGCGGTGATCTGCGAGTGCACCGGCTCTTCGTCGATGCGGTGCGCGTACATGCGTGATCCGGCAGGTAGAATCGGCTCTCCGAACAGTCGGTAGTGATCCGACGTACCTCGCCGGAAGGGGCTCCAAGCGAATGAGCGGCCACTCCAAATGGGCCACCACCAAGCACAAGAAGGCGGTCATCGACGCCAAGCGCGGGAAGATGTTCGCGAAACTCATCAAGAACATCGAGGTGGCAGCCCGGACGGGTGGTGGTGACCCCGCCGGAAACCCGACGCTGTTCGACGCCATCCAGAAGGCGAAGAAGAGTTCGGTCCCGAACGACAACATCGAGCGGGCCCGTAAGCGCGGCGGCGGCGAAGAAGCCGGTGGCGCCGACTGGCAGACCATCATGTACGAGGGCTACGGCCCCAACGGTGTCGCGGTGCTCATCGAGTGTCTGACCGACAACCGCAACCGCGCCGCGGGTGAGGTCCGTACCGCCATGACCCGCAACGGCGGGAACATGGCCGATCCCGGTTCGGTGGCCTACCTGTTCACCCGCAAGGGCGTCGTCGTGCTCGACAAGGGCGAGCGCTCGGAGGACGAGATCCTCGAGGTCGTGCTCGAAGCAGGCGCCGAGGAGATCAACGACCTGGGCGACCAGTTCGAGGTGGTCTCCGAAGCCGGCGATCTCATCGCGGTACGCACCGCGCTGGTGGACGCGGGTATCGACTACGACTCGGCCGATCCCGATTTCCGGGCGTCCGTCGAGGTCCCCGTCGATGCGGAAGGCGCGCGCAAGGTCTTCAAGCTCGTCGACGCGCTGGAAGACTGCGACGACGTGCAGAACGTGTACACCAACGTCGATGTCTCCGACGAGGTCCTCGCCGAACTCGAAGACTGACCCCCCGGCGGCCGCCGGCCGATCGCGTGTCGGACCGGCGGGCGGCGGACCCGTTCCGATAGGCTATCGAACAATTGTTCGTAGTGCGTAAGGGGTATGACGGGTGCGTGTGATGGGTGTCGACCCGGGGCTGACGCGATGCGGCTTCGGGATCGTGGACGCCGGCCGGGGGCGGGAGGTCACCGCCGTGGCCGTCGACGTCGTCCGGACGCCCACCGATCTCGACCTTGCGACACGACTGCTGCAGATCTCCGATGCGGCAGAGACCTGGCTCGACCGGTACCGGCCCGAGGTCGTCGCGGTCGAACGAGTTTTCTCGCAGAACAACGTCCGTACCGCGATGGGAACGGCGCAGGCCGGGGGAGTGGTCGCACTGTCCGCCGCGCGACGCGGCATACCCGTCATGTTCCACACTCCCAGCCAGGTGAAGTCGGCGGTGACCGGCAACGGTGGAGCAGACAAGAAGCAGGTGACCGCGATGGTCACCCGCATCCTCGGGCTGGCGCAGGCACCGAAACCCGCCGACGCCGCGGATGCTCTCGCCCTGGCGATCTGCCATTGCTGGCGGGCGCCGATGATGGCCCGCATGGCCGCGGCGGAAGCCGCTGCGGCAGAACAGAAACGACGTTACGAGGCACGGTTGCGGGAGCAGGCCGCAGCCCGGAAGGCAGGAACACGGTGATCTCCTCCGTCCGCGGCGAGGTCCTCGAGATCGCACTCGACCACGTCGTCATCGAATCGGCGGGGCTGGGCTACCGCGTCAACGCGACCCCGGCAACCCTGGCGACCATGCGACGCGGCGAGCACGCGCGGCTCATGACGGCGATGATCGTGCGCGAGGACTCGATGACCCTGTTCGGGTTCGCCGATCCCGATGCCCGCGATCTGTTCGGGCTCCTGTTGACCGTCTCCGGCGTCGGACCCCGGCTCGCGATGGCGACGCTCGCCGTCCTCGAACCGGACGCGTTGCGGGCGGCGCTGTCGGACGGCAACACCGCCGCCCTCACCCGGGTTCCGGGAATCGGCAAGCGTGGCGCCGAACGGATGATCGTGGAACTGCGCGACAAGGTCGCCGCGTTCGGCGGCAATGGCGCGGCTCCACTGTCGGCCGTGCCCGCATCGCCGGTGCGCGAGCAGGTCGTCGAGGCGCTCGTCGGTCTGGGTTTCCCGCTCAAACAGGCGGAGCAGTCCACCGACACGGTGCTGGCCGATGGCCCGGACGCCGACACGTCCGCCGCGCTGCGGGCGGCGCTGTCGTTGCTGGGTAAGTCCCGGTGACCGGCGACGATCTGCCCGACGAGGGCGGTTCGTACGACGATCCGCACGACTCTCCGGTGACGGCCGCGTTCACCGCGACCGACGGTGACATCGAAACGAGCTTGCGTCCGAAGAGTCTCGACGACTTCATCGGGCAGCCCAGAGTGCGCGAGCAACTCCAGCTGGTGTTGCGCGGTGCGACCATGCGCGGCGGCACACCCGACCACATCCTTCTCTCCGGCCCTCCCGGGCTGGGCAAGACGTCCATGGCGATGATCATCGCCGCCGAGTTGGGAGCGTCGCTGCGCCTGACGTCCGGTCCGGCGCTCGAGCGTGCGGGCGACCTCGCGGCGATGCTGTCGAACCTCGTCGAGGGCGACGTCCTGTTCATCGACGAGATCCACCGGATCGCGCGCCCGGCCGAGGAGATGCTCTACCTCGCCATGGAGGATTTCCGGGTCGACGTGGTGGTGGGGAAGGGGCCGGGAGCTACTTCCATACCCCTGGAGGTCGCGCCGTTCACGCTCGTCGGTGCCACCACCCGCTCCGGTGCTCTCACCGGTCCGTTGCGCGACCGGTTCGGGTTCACCGCCCACATGGATTTCTACGAACCCGCGGAGTTGCAGCTCATCCTGCGGCGTTCGGCGACGATTCTGGGTATCGACCTGCACGACGACGCGAGCGCCGAGATCGCCGGACGCTCGCGCGGCACACCTCGCATCGCCAACCGGTTGCTGCGCCGGGTGCGCGACTACGCCGAAGTCCGGGCAGACGGTGTCGTGACACGCGACATCGCCCGCGCGGCGCTCGAGGTGTACGACGTCGATCCGATCGGCCTCGATCGCCTCGACCGCGCGGTGCTCGGCGCTCTGGTGCGCAGCTTCGGTGGTGGGCCGGTCGGCGTGTCGACATTGGCGGTGGCGGTCGGCGAGGAGCCGGGAACCGTCGAGGAGGTCTGCGAGCCGTTCCTCGTGCGTGCCGGAATGATCGCCCGCACGCCACGTGGTCGCGTCGCGACGCAGGCGGCCTGGCTGCAGCTCGGACTGACTCCGCCCCCGGAGGCAGCCACCGGTGGCATCGAGGTGCGCGCACGGGAACCGCAGCTCGATCGATCCGGTGAGGGCCCGGGACCACCCGGGGTCTAGCACCCCGTGCGCGTGGTCGTAGGGTCTGCGGCGAGGTAATGGCACACTGGTTTATTGCATCGGTCCGTGGAGGCCGATTCCGACGTCGAGCCGGCCCTGCTGCCGCCACGACACTGGCTACAACCGAGGACTGACTTCAACGATGGAACTGCTATTCCCGCTCCTGATTCTCGCCTTGCTCGTCCCGACCTTCCTGGGCGTACGGCGTCAGAAGAAGGAAATGGCCAAGGTAGCGGAGCTGCAGGACTCGCTGCGCATCGGCGACCGCGTCATGACGACGGCAGGCCTGCACGCCACGGTGGTCTCGCTCGCGGAGGACACGGTCGAACTCGAGATCGCACCGGGCGTCGTGACCACATGGTCGCGCCTGGTCGTTCGTGAGCGCGTCGAGCCCGCGCACGACTCCGCAGACGACGGCGGCATCGTGTCGCTGGGCAAGGACGACCCGTCCGAAGGGCGTCCCACCGAGCACTGACGCCGACGCTGCGGCGCACCGAGACATTGTGTCGGCGCCGATGCGGCTGCGTGGCCGCCCCACGCGCGTAATGCGCCTCTGAGGGCTGCTCATCTCCGATTCCACTCACTCGTATCGAGGAGACACACACACCGTGGCACCTTCCAATGGATCGGTGCATCCCGCGCGTTCGCTCGCCCTGTTCGGGGTGATCCTGGTAGCGCTGTATGCATTGGTCTTCTTCACCGGGGACAAGTCGCCGGCTCCCAAGCTCGGCATCGATCTGCAGGGCGGCACCCGGGTGACGCTCACCGCGCGCACCCCGGACGGCAGCAGCCCGAGCGCCGACAGCTTGAAGCAGGCTCAGCAGATCATCGAAACCCGCGTCAACGGGCTCGGTGTATCGGGCTCGGAGGTGGTCGTCGACGGCGACAACCTGGTGATCACGGTGCCCGGCGACGACAGCTCGCAGGCGAAGACGCTCGGACAGACGGCGCGGCTCTATATCCGTCCCGTGCTCGGAGGACCGATCGCAAGCTCCAACTCGGCGGCCGAGCAGCCTGTCGAGGAGGACGGCCCCGCCGACGGCGCCCCGGCCCCGGAATCGGAGACGGACGCTCCGGCAGAAGCTCCGCCGGCCGAAGAAGAGGGTCAGGCACCCGCCACGGACGGCGCGGAGCCGCAGGGCCGTCCGTTCCCGGCACAGAACCCGACGGACGCGCCGGTCGAACCGGGCGAGCCCGCGGACACACCTGCGCCTGCGACAGACGCTCCCGCGACGGACGCTCCCGCCGAAGCCCCGGCCGCCGACGCGGTTCCCGGAAGCCCGCAGGCAGAGGCCGCCGACCAGATCGCTGCGGCCCGGGCCCTCCGTCAGAGTTCCGACCCTGCCGTTCAGCAGGAGGCGGCTCTCTCGCTCGACTGTTCGGCTGCCGACCCGCTCGCGGGCAACGACGATCCGGCACTTCCGCTCGTGGCCTGCTCGACGGACGACACCTCCGTCTACCTGCTCGGCCCGAGCATCATCGACGGACAGCAGATCGCCGACGCGTCCTCGGGATTCAACTCTCAGCAGTCCCGCTACGAGGTCAGCTTGACCTTCGACACCGAGGGCAGCAACACGTGGGCGCAGTTCACCGCCGCCAACATCGGTAAGCAGGCCGCCTTCACCCTCGACTCGCAGGTGGTCAGCGCTCCGGTCATCCAGGGTGCGACGCCCGCGGGCAGTGCCACCTCGATCACCGGCAACTTCACCAACACTCAGGCGAGCGAACTCGCGAACACGCTCAAGTACGGTTCGTTGCCACTGTCCTTCGTCGCATCGGAAGCCGAGACCGTCTCGGCCACCCTCGGATTCGCTTCTCTCGAAGCGGGTCTGATCGCGGGTGCCGTCGGACTGGTCCTGGTGTTCCTGTTCTGCCTGGTCTACTACCGGATGCTCGGTATCCTCACCGCGTTGTCCCTCATCCTGTCCGGGCTGGCGGTCTACGCGGTGATGGTGCTCCTCGGCCGGTACATCGGATTCACGCTCGACCTCGCCGGAATCGCGGGCCTGATCATCGGTATCGGCATGACCGCAGACTCGTTCGTGGTCTTCTTCGAACGCATCAAGGACGAGATCCGCGAAGGCCGGAGCTTCCGCTCCGCAGTGCCGCGAGGCTGGGCACGTGCCCGTCGTACCATCCTGTCCGGCAATGCGGTCAGCTTCATCGCCGCAGCGGTGCTGTACGTTCTCGCGGTCGGACAGGTGCGAGGGTTCGCCTTCACCCTGGGTCTGACCACGATCCTGGACGTCGTGGTGGTCTTCCTCGTGACCTGGCCGCTCGTGCACCTGGCCTCGCGGTCGAAGTTCTGGTCCAAGCCGAGCGTGAACGGTCTGGGCGCAATTCAGCAGGTGGCGCACGAGCGCCAGCTCGCTGCGGTAGCGGCGAAGGAGGCGTGACCATGACCGACACGACAACAGCGGAACGACCCACCACGCGTCGCGGAACACTTGCCGGGCTCTACACCGGTACCGGCGCCTTCGAGATCGTCGGGCAGCGCAAACGCTGGTACATCGTGACCGCGGTGATCGTGCTGCTCGCGTTGCTGAGCATGCTCGTGCGCGGCTTCACGTGGGGCATCGACTTCGAAGGCGGCACCCGCATCCAGATGCCGGTCGTCGCCGATGTGACCACCGAGAACGTCGAGACCGTTTTCAGCGACACGCTCGGTTTCGAGCCGGAGTCGGTCCAGACGGTCGGCGCCGGTTCGGGCGCCACCATCCAGATCCGTTCGGACACTCTCGACCAAGGACAGGTCGCCGCCGTGCAGTCGGCACTGTTCGAGGAGTTCCAGCCGGCCGGCGCCGACGGGCAGCCCTCGATCAACTCGATCAGCGTCGCGGACGTGAGCGAGACGTGGGGCAGCCAGATCACCGACAAGGCACTCATCGCCTTGGTGGTGTTCCTGGTGATCGTCAGCGTGTACATCGCGATCCGGTACGAACGCGACATGGCGGTCGCGGCGATCGCCGCCCTGTTCTTCGACATGATCGTCACCGCGGGTGTGTACGCGCTCGTCGGTTTCGAGGTGACGCCCGCGACCGTCATCGGCCTGCTGACCATCCTCGGTTTCTCCCTGTACGACACGGTGGTGGTGTTCGACAAGGTGGAGGAGAACACCCGGGGCATCCTGCATCTGCATCGGCGGACCTACGCAGAGCAGGCGAACCTCGCCGTGAACCAGACCCTCATGCGGTCGATCAACACGACCGTGATTTCGGTGCTGCCCGTGATCGCGCTGATGGTCGTGGCGGTGTGGTTGCTCGGGGTCGGCACGCTCAAGGATCTGGCACTCGTCCAGCTCGTGGGCATCATCGTCGGCGCGTTCTCGTCGGTGTTCTTCGCCACCCCGCTGCTCGTTACGCTGAAGGAATGGCGCGGACCGATCGCCAAGCACACCCGCAAGGTACTGGCCAAGCGCGAGGAGGCAGCGGCACGCGCCGCAGCCGCCGGAAGCGGCGAAGTCCCCGGCACCGCAGGGACTTCGGTGGCCACGCCTGCAGGTCCTCCGGCAGCCCGCTACGCGCCCGTTCAGCGAGCCCCCAGGCCGGGAGCCCGACCGACCGGAAAGCGCGCCAAGAGAAAGTCCTGATATGCCGGTGACCGAGTGGATTCAGCGAACGCACGCCTCCCGCCGGAGGGACCGGCCACGACGCGCGGCTCTGGGCATCGCGCTTGCGGTGGTCGCGGCGGCAACGGTCTCGTGTGCCACGGAAGAAGAACGGGTGCACTCGATCGGCTACGCCATCGACAACACGGTGACCAGCTACAACGCCAACACGGTCGACGGTGCTGCGTCGGGAGCCCGGCAGGCGTTCACGCGGGTACTGCCGGGCTTCGGGTACATCGCCCCGTCGGGCTATGCCGTCTCCGACACGGACATCGGCGCCCCCCCCCCCGGGGGGGGCCGGGGGATCCGCTCACCGTGCAGTACCGGCTCTCGCCCGACTCGGTCTACTCGGACGGTGTGCCGATGTCGTGTGACGATCTCGTACTCACCTGGGCGGCGGCGAGCGGACGGTTCACCACGCCGGACGAATCCGGCGGGCAGGTCAACGTGTTCGACTCGTCCCGGCGCGGCGGGTACGCCGACATCGACCGCGTCGACTGCCAACCCGGATCGAAAGACGCGACCGTCGTGTTCAAGGGCGGTCGCGGCGACGCGGACTGGAACACGCTCTTCGGTGCGACCGAACTGATGCCCGCCCACATCGCCGCGCGGCAGGCGGGTGTCGCCGACCTGGTCGGGGCGATCAACGGCAACAACCTCGACGACGTCCGCCGGATCGCCGAGTTCTGGAACACCGGATGGTCGCTCACGCCGGGCGAATTCGATCCCGCGTTGTTCCCGTCCGCGGGCCCGTACCGCATCGAGTCCTACACCGTGGAGGAGGGACTCGTCCTGGTCGCCAACGAACGGTGGTGGGGTAACGCACCCGGCACCGACAGGATCGTCGTCTGGCCGAGAGGGACGGAGATGACGGCTGCGGCGGAAAGCGGACAGATCCAGGTCGTCGACGTCGGCGCCGGATCCATGAGCGAGGCGCACAGGGTGGTGGGCACCGTCGAATCCTCCACGGTGATCTCCCGCAATCTAGAACAGATCGTGTTCGCCACCCGCGGGGTCTTCGAGAATCCCGCAGCGCGCCGGGCATTCGCGCTGTGCGTTCCCCGCACGCAGTTGTTCGACGAGCTCGGTGCCTCGGGCGCGGGCTCGGGCTTCGCGACGGGCCCGGTCTCCTCGCGTCTGCTGGCGACCGATTCGCCGTTGTACCCGCAGACGGCTGGTCCCGCCGAGCGATACCTCCAACCCGACCTCGAGGCGGCGCGCGGCGAACGCACCGCGTCCGGTCAGGAACGCATGGAGGTCCGGGTCGGTTACCTCGCGCCGGACGACAGGCGGGCCCGCACCGTCGAACTGATCGCCGCGTCGTGCCGCGACGCGGGGATCGACGTGGTCGACGCCGGATCGGAGTCGTTCGTTCCGTCCCAGCTGGGAACCGACGTCGATGCCGTGCTCGCCGGTACCGCCGCGGCGGCAGGTTCCGGTGGCACTGCCGACATGGACATCGCGCGCGGCGCGCTGCACTCGGGTACCGGCAGCAACATCGGCGGATTCGCGAACGGGCGGGTGGACGAGATTCTCGACGGACTGCTCGTCGCGGGCGACCAGCAGGGCATCTCGGGTCTCGTCGGCGACGGAGAACGGATCCTGTGGGACGAGATGCCGACTCTGCCGCTGTTCGTGCAGCCCCGCTCGATCGGGTTTGCGTCCGGGCTGGCAGCCGGGGTTCCGAATCCCACCACCGCGGGTTCGGGCTGGAACATGGACCGGTGGATACTGACAGGATGAACGTTTCTCGGACCGATTCCTCCGATTTGATCGACCAGGCCGCCGCAGCCGTCACCGCCCACACGCGGTGGGTCGACGACTTCCCGAACCCGGGTGTCCGATTCGCCGATCTCACGCCGGTGTTCGCCGACGGTCCGGCGTTCTCCTCGATCATCACCGCTCTGTCGTCGGTCGCCCCCGGTGCAGAACTGGTCGCCGGGATCGACGCCCGCGGGTTCCTGCTGGGCGGCGGCATCGCCCGCGATCTCGGCGTCGGGGTGCTGGCCGTGCGCAAGGCCGGCAAGCTTCCCCCGCCGGTGCAGACGTGCGAGTACACCCTCGAATACGGCACTGCCGCCATCGAGATCCCGGGTGATTCCAAGATTCTGCACGGGCGGCGGGTACTGATCGTCGACGACGTGCTCGCCACCGGCGGCACTCTCGGCGCGACCGTCGAACTCCTCGAGCGCGCCGGCGCCGACATCGTCGGCGTCACCGTGGTGACGGAGATCGAGGCCCTGGGCGGACGTGCGCGGCTCGCGGGGTACCCACTGACCTCGCTCGTCCGGATCTGAGTACTACAGTTGCGGCAGGTACCGGTGGACCGGCCGTGCCCCGTACGTCCGGACAGGATCTGTCCGGACTCCGGGCGCGCGGCCGAGATGGGAGAGTGGCATGACCCAGAATCTTGATCGGTCCCAAGGCTCCGGACCGACGCCGACCCCGGCGTCGACGTCCGCATCCCGCCGTGTGCGCGCCCGCTTGGCGCGCCGCATCACGGGCCAGCGCGGTACCACCTTGAAGCCCGTTCTCGAACCGCTCGTCACGATCCATCGCGAGTTGTATCCGAAGGCCGACCTGTCGCAGCTGCAGCACGCCTACGACGTAGCGGAAGAACGCCACGCCGATCAGAAGCGCAAATCCGGCGACCCGTACATCACCCATCCCCTCGCGGTCTCGACGATTCTCGCCGAACTGGGCATGGACACCACCACTCTCGTGGCGGCACTGCTGCACGACACCGTGGAGGACACCGGCTACAAGCTCGAAGACCTCACCGCCGATTTCGGTGAGGAGGTCGCACACCTCGTCGACGGTGTGACCAAGCTCGACAAAGTGGTGCTCGGTAACGCCGCCGAGGGCGAGACCATCCGGAAGATGATCATCGCGATGGCCCGGGACCCCCGGGTACTCGTGATCAAGGTCGCCGACCGGTTGCACAACATGCGCACGATGCGGTTCCTGCCGCCAGAGAAGCAGGCGCGCAAGGCGCGGGAGACGCTCGAGGTCATCGCACCTCTCGCACACCGGCTCGGCATGGCGACCGTCAAGTGGGAACTCGAAGATCTGTCGTTCGCGATCCTGCACCCGAAGAAGTACGAGGAGATCGTTCGCCTCGTCGCGACGCGTGCGCCCTCTCGTGACACCTATCTGGCGAAGGTCCGGGCGGAGATCAATCAGACACTCGCGGCATCGCGTATCGATGCGGTTGTCGAAGGCCGCCCCAAGCACTACTGGTCGATCTATCAGAAGATGATCGTCAAGGGCCGCGACTTCGACGACATCCACGACCTGGTCGGTGTGCGGATCCTGTGCGACGAGATACGCGACTGCTACGCCGCGGTCGGTGTCGTGCATTCGCTGTGGCAGCCCATGGCCGGACGATTCAAGGACTACATCGCCCAGCCGCGGTACGGGGTGTACCAATCGCTGCACACCACCGTGATCGGCCCCGAGGGCAAGCCGCTCGAGGTGCAGATCCGCACGCACGAGATGCACCGCACCGCGGAGTTCGGCATCGCCGCGCACTGGCGGTACAAGGAGACCAAGGGACGCCACTCGGGCGACGTCGGCGAACTCGACGACATGGCCTGGATGCGGCAGTTGCTCGACTGGCAGCGGGAAGCCGCGGACCCGGGCGAGTTCCTCGAGTCGTTGCGGTACGACCTGGCCGTCAAGGAAATCTTCGTCTTCACCCCGAAGGGTGATGTGATCACCCTTCCGTCCGGTTCGACGCCCGTCGACTTCGCGTATGCCGTGCATACCGAGGTGGGGCATCGCTGCATCGGGGCACGTGTCAACGGCCGTCTCGTCGCGCTGGAGCGCAAACTCGAGAACGGTGAGGTCGTCGAGGTGTTCACCTCGAAGGATCCGAACGCCGGCCCGAGCCGCGACTGGCAGTCGTTCGTGGTCTCGCCGCGTGCGAAGGCGAAGATCCGCCAGTGGTTCGCGAAGGAACGGCGCGAAGAGGCGCTCGAGTCCGGTAAGGACGCGATCGGGAAGGAAGTCCGTCGCGTCGGTCTGCCGTTGCAGCGTCTGATGAACGCCGACCTGATGCTCGGTGTCGCCCGGGAACTGAAGTACTCCGACGTCTCGGCCCTCTACACCGCGGTGGGCGAGCACCACGTCTCGGCACACCATGTCGTGCAGCGCCTCGTCGCACTGCTCGGCGGTGTCGGAGGGGTGGAGGAGGAACTGGCCGAGAGGTCGACGCCGTCCACCATCCCCACCCGGTCGCGGCAGAGCGGCGACTCGGGCGTGCTGGTGCCGGGTGCACCGGGCACCGTCTCGAAGCTCGCGAAGTGCTGTACGCCGGTGCCGGGCGACGAGATCATGGGGTTCGTGACCCGCACCGGTGCGGTGAGCGTGCATCGCACCGACTGCACCAATGCCGGTTCGCTGCGTGAGCAGTCCGAGCGGATCATCGACGTCGAATGGGCGCCCTCGCCGTCGTCGGTGTTCCTCGTGGCGATCCAGATCGAGGCACTCGACCGGCACCGGCTGTTGTCGGATGTGACGAAGGCTCTCGCCGACGAGAAGGTCAATATCCTGTCCGCCTCGGTGACCACGACCGGTGATCGAGTTGCGGTGAGCCGCTTCACGTTCGAAATGGGCGATCCCAAGCACCTCGGCCACGTGCTGAACGTGGTCCGCAACGTCGAGGGTGTGTACGACGTGTACCGGGTCACCTCTGCGTCCTGACGGGCAGGGTTATCGCACCGCCTCGATGGTCACGGGCGTGATCGGCGTGCCGCCGCCGAGTGGATTGGTGCCGTCGTTGCCGGATGCCGCAGCCGCGTCCAGCACCGGCAGCCCCGCATCGGCGACACGTCCGAACACGGGGTAGTTCGGACGCAGCAGCGAGTCGCCGAGAAGCAGGAAGAACTGGCTTCCGTTGGTGTGGGCCACGCCCGTGTTGGCCATCGCCACGGTGCCACGCGGGTACACGACGGCTGCGGGCCGGTGCGGCTGTCCGTCGTAGGCCGGCACCGGATACTCGTCTGCGAAGGTGTATCCGGGGCCGCCCGTGCCGGTCCCGGTCGGGTCACCGCATTGGTAGAGGTGACTGCCCGGATCGTTGGACAGCCGGTGGCACGACGTTCCGGTGTAGAAACCGCGCTCCGCGAGACCCACGAAATTGTTGACGGCGCACGGCGCGAGGGAGCGGTCGAGGACGAGGGGAACCGGCCCGGCCGACGTGTCCAAGGTCAGATTCACGACGCCGGAGGTGGGTGCGGTCGACGGCGGGTGGGCAACGGTGCCTTCTCCCCGGTCGACGTAGGTGCACGAGACCGTCGCCGCGGCGGGACGCGGTACAGCGGGCAGTGCGGGGTAGATGGACATGTCACGGGGTGGCGCGCCACGCGTGCTCGATTCCCCGGCGGCGAGGACCGGGGCCGTCTTGCCTTCGTCACTGCTACAACCGGTTGCGAGAACCGGTACCGCGGCGACGAATACCGCGAGAACGAGACGTACCAGGTGCGTACGCACAGAAGTGTCGAAGGTCACAATTCGGGGAGCGTAGCCTACGCGGTGACGAACGGATAGGGACCCGATGTCGTCCCACCGGATGACATGCCCTCGTACGAGCGATCCTCGATGAGTTCGTTTCCCGGCCGGGGTCGGTACGGGTACAGAACCCGACTGCCCCCAGGAGGCGCGATGCGCACACTCGCGATAACCCAGAACATCACCCTCGACGGATCCATCGAGATCCTGGACGACTGGTTCTCCCCGCCCACGGAGGTCGAGGACGCCGATGAGGACCTCCTCGCGGAGACCCGTGCGCAGTCCGGGCAATCCGACACGATGCTGCTCGGCAGGCGGACGTTCGAAGACTTCCGTAGCTACTGGCCGCTGCAGCGCGACGATCCGACCGGGGTGGCCGAATACCTCGACGATGTGGACAAGTACGTGGTGTCGTCGACCCTTCGCGATCCCGGATGGCAGAACGCCACGATTCTCGGGGGAGACCCGATCGAACAGGTCCGCACACTGAAGGCCGGTCCCGGCCTGGACATCGTGACCACCGGAAGCATCACGTTGTGCCACAGCCTCATCGAGGCGGGCCTGGTCGACGAGTACCGGCTGTTCGTGTACCCGGTGGTGCAGGGCCGCGGTCGTGGGCTGTTTCCCGCCGGGTACACGACGGCCGGGCTGCGTCTCCTGGATGCGCGGAGATTCCGTGGAGGAGTGGCGCTCACGCGGTACGAGGCGCCATGAGAGTGCCCAGAGACGACGCCGGCCGCCCGTCCCGGCATACGGGCGGACGACCGGCGGTCGTGAGAACGGGTGGGAATCAGCCCTCGACGGTCACCGATTCGATCTGTACCCCGCGGTTCGGCGCGCCGCCGCCGGCGGCCATCGAGCCGTCATCACCTTCGGCCGCGACTTCTTCGATCACGGCGAGCCCGGCGTCGTCCACGGTGCCGAACACGGTGTAGGACGGCGGAAGCTGCGAATCCGCGTACACGAGGAAGAACTGGCTGCCGTTGCTGCCCGGCCGTCCCGTGTTCGCCATCGCGACGGTGCCGCGCGGGTAGATCACGGGCTGCCGAAGCTGCGCGTCACCCTGCTGGTAGAGGTTCTCCGGGTACTCGGTGTCGAACCCGTATCCGGGTCCTCCGGTCCCGGTGCCGCTCGGGTCTCCGCACTGCAGGACCTGCAGACCGGGAGAGGTCACCAGCCGGTGGCACGGCGTGTCGTCGAAGTAGCCCTGCTCGGCGAGCGAGACGAAGCTGTTGACCGTGCACGGTGCTTCCGCCCGGTCGAGTTCCAGCCCGATCGGCCCCACGCTGGTGGTGAGGGACACGCCGACGGTGCCGTCGGCGGGTACGTCCGTTGCGGCCGGAGCGCTCACGTCACGAGCAGGGTCGCCGGACGGGGTGTAGGTGCACGACACCGGGTCTCCGCCCGCGGGACGCTCGGGCAGCGCGCCCGTGTACTCGGGTGACTGCGCCGCACCGTTTGCCGTCGCCGATCCGGACGGGGAGGCGGCGGTGTCGTCACCCCCGTCGTCCGAACATCCGGTGAGGATCAATGCGAGCCCAGCGCCGACGGCGAGGGTGGTACGGAATCGAATCATCAGTCCATCCTGACCGAGGTGAGTGTCGTCGCTGCCGCGGGGGCACCGTCGGCGGCCCCACCGGAGACGCCCGCCTCGGCAATTTTGTCGAGAGTGGTCAGTCCGGTTTCGTCGATCGTGCCGAACACCGTGTACAGCGGGGGCAGCACCGAATCCCCGTACACCAGGAAGAACTGGCTGCCGTTGCTACCCGGCTGGCCCGTGTTCGCCATCGCGACCGTTCCGCGCGGGTAGACCACCGGTTCCTGCGACGCGGGGTCGTCGGCCGCGTACTGGTCGGTGGGGAATTCGTTCGCGAAGCCGTAGCCGGGTCCGCCGGTACCGGTGCCCGTCGGGTCGCCGCACTGCAGTACCCGCAGGGAAGGCGACGTGGTGAGGCGATGGCAGGTCGTGTCGTCGAAATATCCCTGGCTCGCGAGGGACAGGAAGTTGTTGACCGTGCACGGGGAGTCGCTGTTGTGCAGGATCAGCCCGATGTTGCCCTGGGTGGTCTCCACGCTCACGCTGATATCGGTGTTGTTCTCACCGGTGGTCATGATGCCTTCGGTGCGCGGCGCCTCGACCGGCTTCGCCGGTTCGCTCCCGTCGGCCGGGTACTCGCAGTTCACGGTCTCCGGCAGCGGTTCGGAGCGGCCCGCGGGCAGTGCCGGATACTCGCTGTCGGTCTCGGCCGTCGTCTCGGCCGCGGACGCATCCGTGGCCGTGTCGTCCTCACTCCCGGTGATCGACCAGAGGGCCGCGGCGGCAGCGACGACCACGACGACGCCGAGCGCCGACAGCGCGATGGTCATGCGTCGGCGCCTGCGCTCGCGTTCGGCCCTGTGCTCGAGCTGCCGTTCGAGTTTGCGTTTCGCGGCGTTGCGCCGCTGTGCGTTGCTCGGCACTGCAGTTGTCCTCCCGTGAACCGATCGATGGTGTGCCCGCGCTCTCGGGCCGAGTCGAGTTTGCCACCCCAACCTGAGAGCGAAAGGACGGGGCGCTGCGCCTACTCTGTAGGGGACCGCGAATGCCCACACTCGTAGGAGCGATGCCCGTGCTCGTGACCGGATTCCCTGCCGGGATGTTCCAGACCAACTGCTACATCCTCGCGCAGGACAACGCGAAGGAGTGCGTCGTCGTCGATCCCGGACAGGATGCCGCCGAGCCGTTGGGCGAATTCCTCATCGGCTCCGATCTCGCGCCGCGCGCCGTGTTGCTCACGCACGGCCATCTCGATCACATGTGGTCGGCTCAGGCTGTCGCGGACCGGTACGAGATCCCCGTCTACATCCATCCCGGCGACCGGATGATGCTCACCGACCCGCTGCAGGGCATGGGGTCGAGCCTCGCGCCCTTCCTCGACGGCGTCGAGTTCGTCGAGCCGCAGGAAGTGGTCGAGTTCGCCGACGGCGACGAGATCGAGCACGCAGGCATCGAGTTCGTGGTGGACCACACGCCCGGCCACACCCAGGGCTCGGTGGTGCTCCGCACCCGCACCAGCACCCCGGACGGTGCCGGCCTGCAGGTAGCCCTCACCGGCGACACCCTGTTCCAGGGCTCGATCGGCCGTACCGATCTGCCCGGTGGCAATCACGAACAGCTCCTGGACTCGATCGCGCGCAAGCTGCTCGTCCTCGACGACTCCACCGCGATCCTGCCCGGACACGGCGGGTCCAGCACTATCGGCCAGGAGCGTACGTCGAACCAGTTCCTGGTCGGGCTCCCGCAGTCCCGCTGACGGCTTCGCGCTGCCGGCACCATCGAACCGCCCACGAGAGAAAGCAGTACCAGTGAGCAAGGCCTCTACGTTCTCGGCGCCCAAGGGTGTGCCCGATTACGTTCCCTCGCAGTCCGCGGAATTCGTCGCCGTGCGCGACGGCTTGACCCGAGCTGCGCGACTCGCCGGTTACGGGCACATCGAGTTGCCGATCTTCGAGGACACCGGCCTGTTCGCGCGGGGGGTCGGTGAGTCGACCGACGTCGTCTCCAAGGAGATGTACACCTTCGCCGACCGCGGTGACCGCTCCGTCACGCTGCGTCCGGAAGGTACTGCGGGCGTGATGCGTGCGGTCATCGAGCACGGCCTCGACCGCGGGCAACTGCCCGTCAAGCTGTCGTACGCGGGTCCGTTCTTCCGGTACGAACGGCCGCAGGCAGGCCGCTACCGTCAGCTCCAGCAGGTGGGCGTCGAGGCGATCGGTGTGGACGATCCGGCGCTCGACGCCGAGGTCATCGCGATCGCCGACGCCGGATTCCGGAGCCTCGGTCTCGAGGGATTCCGGCTCGAGATCACCTCGCTCGGCGACCAGACCTGCCGTCCCCGGTACCGGGACCTGCTGCAGGAGTTCCTCCTCGGCCTTCCTCTCGACGAGGACACCCGACGGCGCGCCGAGATCAACCCGCTGCGGGTGCTCGACGACAAGCGTCCCGACGTGAAAGCGATGACCGCGGACGCTCCGCTGATGCTCGATCACCTCTCCGACAGTGCGAAGGCGCATTTCGACGAGGTACTCGGTCATCTCGACGCGCTCGGCGTCCCGTACGTGGTCAACCCGCGGATGGTGCGCGGACTGGACTACTACACGAAGACGACGTTCGAATTCGTGCACGACGGCCTCGGCGCCCAGTCGGGCATCGGTGGCGGTGGACGGTACGACGGACTGATGGAACAACTCGGCGGGCAAGCGTTGTCGGGCATCGGGTTCGGGCTGGGTGTCGACCGCACGATCCTCGCCCTCGCAGCCGAGGGCAAGACGGCCGGAAACCCGGCGCGCTGCGAGGTGTACGGGGTGCCGATGGGCGATGCGGCCAAGGCTGCACTCGTCCCGGTCGCACATCGCTTGCGCGCGGCCGGGATCCGCGTCGACCTCGCGTACGGCGGACGCGGCGTCAAGGGTGCGATGAAGGCGGCGGACAAGTCCGGCGCCGTGGTCGCGCTGGTCCTCGGCGAGCGGGAACTCGAAGCGGGGGAGATCGTCGTCAAGGATCTCCGCAACGGTGAACAGCAGACCGTGCCGCTCGCCGATGTCGTCGCACGCGTGGGGCAGGTCGTTGCCGGCGGATGACGGGCGTGACGGCTCGGCCGCGAGAGGCCGGGGCGGTTCGCCCGCAGCGGTGTCTCTCGACCTGATCCCTGCCCGCTTGCTGCGGCCACGTGTTCGGAAGGTCGCGCTGGCCGCGCTGGGGATCGGACTCGTCGCGGGTGTACTCGTGTACCTCATCGCCCCGTTGTGGGCCGCGATCGTGGTGGGCGTGCTGGTGGTGGCCCCGCCGACGATCGGTGCGTTCGCCGCAACCCACCGCCATCTGCGGATCGACGGGACGGTCGTCACCGTCTCGGGAGTGCTCCGTTCCCGGAGTGTGGATCTACGGCAGCTCGCGGGGGTGGAACTGCTCGTCCGGGTCGCGCGCGTGTCCCAGGTGGTGCTGCGGGTCAACGACGGCAACCACGGCCTGGTGACGATTCCTCTGGCGCTCTACGCCGGCGAGGGAGCGCGCGAACTCGACGTGCTCGCGCTGCGCACCCTCGCCAATGCGCTCGCCGCGAGCGAACTCGCACCGGCAGCGGCGATCTCGTCGGTTCTGGTGGAACAGCTCCGCGCCGAGGCACGCGACGCCGGCCTCGTCGAACGGCCGCTCTACCGGGCGATCGTGCTCGCCCGGGACGCGGGGCGGGTTCCTCAGACCACCCTGACCGATCACGAAGTGGCCTCGCTCATCGAGTGAAGCAGGGCCGGGGTTGTACGTGTCGCGGGTGCGCGTCGTTGCGCGGTCTCAGGCGTCGAGAATCCAGGTGTCCTTGGTTCCACCGACCCGCGACCTGTCGACGACCGCGCTCCCGATCGGCGCGACGCGCGTGAGCAGCGCCGGTGCGACTTCGGCGGACACCGAGGACCCGGACGCGACGAGGTGCACGAACGCACGGAGATCGACCGCACGGGGATGCACCGTCTCGCCGTCGAACGTCGGATGCGTCGACGACGGCACCATTTCGTGGGCCACGAACCGTTCCGGAAACGACATCACCTCGTGGCGGCGGAGGTCGAGTTCGGCGGCACCGGCCTCCGGACCGATCATGATCTCCGCGTCGTCGCTGCTGTCGACGGGTTCGACCACCAGTTCGCCGAGGTGGGCGAGAACATGGTCGCGGTGCGCACGGTCCGCACACGCCCATGTGGACACCTGGTCGAGCAGCGGACGCTGTCCCAGGTAGTACTCGATCATCGCGGGCACGTAGCCGAAGACGGCCTTGTCCTCGGCCACGCCGCTGCCGAGCGCGTTGGCCAGCGTGAGGGTCCCGCCGCGCATCGCCGCGAGAAGTCCCGGTCCCAGCGGACGCCCGTCGTAGCCGGCCGACGACAGCAACCTGTCCTCGTCGATCCGTGCGTACAGCACATCCACCCGCGTGAAGGACGGCCCGCGCTGGATGTAGGTGACGTCGTCGCGCACGACCAGTTCGGCGGTCTGGACGAGCTCGATTCCCGCGAGATCGGCGATCATCGTGTGTTCGAACCAGCTGGGGTCCTGCGCTCCCGCGCTCAGGACGGCAACGGTGACGTCGCCGCGCGCTGCCGGGGGCGCAGCTTCCCGCAGCGTTCGTGCGATCTGCGCGGGAACCGTCTCGACGTCGACGACGCCGGTCGCCGGCCACAGATCACCCAGGAAACGCCGCGTCATCGCACGGTGTGCCAGCGCATGTCCCGTACCCGACGGACTGCGGAGGTGGTCCCCGAGCACAACGAAGCGGCCCGGTCCTGTGCAGGCGAGGTCCACGGCGGAAATGTGTGCGCGCACCGCGCGTCCCTGCGACACCTTTCCGGTACTGCGGTAACCGCGTGCGAGATCGAGAACCTCCGGTGGCAGCACGCCCGCCGCGACGATCTCCCCGCGCCCGTAGATGTCGACGAGGAAGCTGTTCAAGGCTCTCGCGCGCTGCTCGAGCGCGCGTTGAAGGTGCTGCCACACTTCGGCGGTGACGATCCGGGGCACCACGTCCATGGGGAACGGCTGGGGGCCTCCGGCACCGCGCGCACGGAAGGTGAACTTCTCCGCGCGCTGCGTATGTCCGATGTCCTCCTGCACCTTCTGCAGCGCCGCAGCGCCGAACCGCGACAAGGCCTCGACCGTGCGCAGGTAGACGGCTCGCGGCGCACCGTCGGCGTCGATCGCTTCGTCGTACGGCGTATCGCCACCGGAAGACCGGTACCCGTGGAACAAGGTGCGGGGAGGGCGCGTCGCGGCCCCGGCCGACGAGGGGCAGCCGGCGGTTTCCGCGAGCAGATGATCGATGACATCGGTCAGTTTTCCTCTGCGGCGCAACACTCTTCGCTGCCGGGCGGCCGAACTTCCGCGCGTGGCGGCGTCCGATGCGAGCTGCGACACCAGGTCCCAGTCGCCGTTCTCTTCGAGTTGCGGCCGCACTGTGTCGACGAACCGCGTGAGAATGTCGACGGCGGGGCGGGGGAGTGACACGTCGAGATCGATGAGGTCGCCCTCCATGCCGCTTCGCGCTGCTCGCCACATCGCCGCCCGTACGAGCGTCGGCGACGGGACCGGGTTCGCGTCTCCCGCTCGCACCGCCGCGACTTCCCGGTCGACGAGGGCGCGGTAGAGACCGGTGACGAGCGTGATGGTGTCCACCGACGGGCAACTGTCGCACACGCGCAGTTCGAGGGTGGGCAGATGCGAGGAGGGGCGCACATCGAAATAGACCATTCCGGGATCGGTGATGACCCCACTCGACACCAGGTCCGCGACCAGTCGGTCGTACTCGGCGGCAGACGACACCGGCGCAGCGGGCCCGGAGGTGGGCCATCGGATCCACATCAGCGGCCGGACGCTCGAGTACCCGGTGTCCGAACCGTCCGGCCAGAACGGTGAGCTCGCGCTGAGCGCGAGGAACAGGGGAAGGTGAGCCGCCACCCGGTGTGCCACCCGGATCGCTTCGTCGCGGTCGAAGATCTCGACGTGAACCTGGGTTCCGCAGATCAACTGTTCATGTGCGAGCAGTTGGTAATCCGTGAGCATGCGGCGGAACCGGGGAGTCTCGGTCACCCGGATCTCCTCCCGCACAGCCAGAGGAACCGATCCCGCTGCGACCACGCCCAGCCCCATCGTCGCCGCGGTGGAGACGAGGAACGCGCGCTTGGCCTGCAGGTCGGCTCGTAACGCGGCGAGACGGGTATGGACGGCGCTGTTGGCTTCCACGACACACCGCTGCATCTCCGCGACGTAACTCGCGTCGGACAGACGGGCGAGCAGTGCGGGTGCGCGCGGAACGAGACGTCGCGTCCTCACGTCGATGAGCTGAAATTCCTCTTCGACGCCGATCTGCCTCGGATGCACATCGACCACTCTCACGACGGTACGCGAGAGGACCTCGGTCCCGGCCGTCCTTCGGAACCGCAGGTTCGGGCCTGATTGTGTGGGCTGCGGCTACCAGGTGTGGTCGCCACCGATGACCGCCGGGGTCACCAGCGGCAAGTCGCCCACCACGTCGGTGCTCGTCGCCGCGGCGCCGAGGAAACCGGGGGTGGTGCGGTGTTCGCCGTCGTCCTGACGCGCGCCCGCGGTCGACGGGAGGGCCCCGGCCATCGACCCACGTCCCGTCGTTCCTGCGATACCCGCCGCACCGGCTCCGCCCGCTGTGCCCGGTGCCATCGCCGCGCCCGGCACCGCCGGGGGGAGGGAGACGGGGTTCGACCCGGCGGCCCCGTAACCCGCGCCCGGCGCCGCAAAGGCGGACGACATACCTCCGCTCGCAGTGGCGCTCGGCACGGTATTCGGGAGGGTGTTCCCTGCGGGAACTGTCGGTGCGTATGCGGAGGGGGTGGTGGAGGCATCGCCACCCGGCGCTGCGGAGCCGGCGAGGCTGGAGACCGTTCCGGTGACCGTCGAGACGGTGTCGGTCGCGAGCCCGGAAAGCGCCCGCGGGTCGGTGAGCGCCGTCGCCACCGGCGCGGGCACCGGGATGGGCGTGGTCAGCGCAGTCATCGCCCCGGTGTGTACCGCGAGCTCACCTCGGGTTCGAGCGACGACGGCGAGTGCGGCGTGCAGGTGTTCGATTGCCGAGGCGATCAGTGCCGCTTGGCCGGGCGGCGTGATCGCCACCGGGGCAGCCGCAACCGCGATCGACACGAAAGAGCTTGCAATACCGGTCAACTCGATGTTTCCCCGCTCGACACTTGCGGTCGCCGCGCGCGTCACGGCGCCGATCCGGTCGCCGCGGTCGGCGAGTTCGACGCTCGCCTGCCGGGCACGGAGGCTGTGATCGGCGGCAGAATCTGCGGTCGAGCCCTCCCACGATTCGGGAAGAGCGTGAAGTGCGCTGCGTCCCAGCGCCGTCGCGTTCTCGAGGAGCCGTGACCCCTGCTGCAGCACGGCCGAGGGATCGAGTGCCTCGACGACTCCCGTGCCGAAGAGCGAGCCGAGTTCGGTGAGTGGCCGCAGGAACTCGTGGAGATCGGGTAGGACCGGAACCGGAAGCGACTGCAGCAGTTCCGTGATCGCATTCGCGTCGGGCAACGGGGGAAGCTCCCCCGGCGGCGGCGGTGTGGGGCACGTGAGCGCCGGGAGCGGCGCGTCGAGCACCGGTCCGACGGGAGATGCACGGAGTGCGTCGAGAACGGTCGGCGCCGGCGGAAGAGCGGTGTGCACGGCCTGGTTCACAGTGCCCCCGTTGCCTGCGACAGTGCTGTTGCGGTGGTGACATCGGCGCTCTCGTACCCGGCTGCGGCCTCGTGCGCCGCGATCCCGCAGGAGCCGTACGCGAGAGCGAGTTGCCCGACGGCGCGGGTGTGCTCGGACTGCGCTGCGCCGAAGACGCCGAGGAACTCGGCGCCGATCAACCCCAACGCCGGGCTGAGCGACGCGATGTTCGCGTGCAGATCGATCGCCCCGGCGTGCGCGACACTCTCGGCCGCGTGCAGATTCGTGGTACCGAATGCCCTGATTCCCTCTGGCACCACCCGGATTCCGGCACCGGGAAACAAACCGCTCATCGAACCCCCCTCGAAGATCAGTGTGCCGAGCACTGTAGCTCGAGGCACCTGCGTCGGCGAGGTGACAGCCGGCGGTCGGCGGCCGTGCGCATCCCGATCGGTGTGTCCTCGGCCGCGGACCGTCAGAACGACGGATTGGGGCGAACGAACCGCTCGTCGATGTCGGGGATCGACCGGGCCCCGGCGAGCGCCATGGTGAGATCGAACTCGGCGATCACGTTGCGGATCACTTCTTCGACCCCGCGCTGTCCCGCGACGGCCAATCCGTACATGTAGGGCCGGCCGAGCAGCACGGCGTCCGCACCGAGCGCGAGCGCGACGAACACATCGGATCCGCTTCGAATACCGCTGTCGAGCAACAGAGTAGGTTCACGCCCGATCGCGGCCCGGATCTCGGGAAGCGCGTCGAGCGACGCGATGGACCCGTCGATCTGGCGCCCGCCGTGGTTCGACACCACGATCGCGTCGACACCCAGATCGACGGCGCGGCGGGCATCGTCGGGGTGCAGAATTCCTTTGAGCACGATCGGCAGGCTCGTCCGGTCGCGGAGGGTAGCGAGGTGCTCCCAGCTCAAGCCCGGATTCGAGTAGATGTCGAGGAAGGTTTCCGCGGCTGCGCGGGGCATCGGGGAGCGAAGGTTGTCGAGAAACCTGCCCGGATAGTTGCGGGTCATCGACATCAGCGTGCGGACCGCTCCCGCTGTGATGTCCGGCCGTTCCGTGACGAAGTCCCGCGCTGCGGCCACCCGCTGCCGGACGATGTCGAGGAAGCGCGGATCCGAGGTGTACTGGGCGATGCCTTCGCCCCGCGCGAACGGCAGCGAACCGAGATTCAGATCCTGGGGACGCCATCCCAGCATCGTGGTGTCCAGCGTGACGACGACGGCTTCGGCACCGCTCGCCTCCGCCCGACGGAGCAGGCTGTCGACGAGGTCCTCGTCCGAACTCCAGTAGAGCTGGAACCAGCGGGACGCCGAGCCCATCGCGGCGGCGCAGTCCTCCATCGGGTTACAGCCCTGATTGGAGAAGATGTACGGCACGCCGGTCGACGCCGCTGCCCGCGCGATCGACAGGTCGCTGTCGCGGGCCATCAGCGCGCCGGCGCCCACGGGGGCAAGCAACAGCGGCGACGACAACGACGTGCCCGCCACCGTCGTACTCAGGTCACGCTCGGTGACACCGTGCGCCATCCGCGGAACGATCGACCACCGGTCGAACGCGCGCCGGTTGTTGCGCATCGTGCGCCCTTCGCCGGCGCCGCCCGCGACATACGCCCAGGCCCGCGTCGAGCTGGCGCGGCGCGCGGCGCGTTCGAGATCGCCGAACGCGGTCGGCACTGCGGGCCGGCGCCCCAGCGCCCCGCTGCGGTAGACAACGCCTTGGCGGTCTCGGCCGGGACCGGCGGCGGTCACAGGCACGGTGGTTTCGCTCACGAGTTCCCCTTTGCTCGGGCGCACAAGTGCACCGATCCTTCCGCAGAACGGCGGAACAGGACACTACTACGCCGGGGGCTTCCGGTATCGCGGCACAGGACCTGCGACGACCGCCGTCGCGGCAACGAAACCCAGCCGTTCACCGTCGTCGGCGCATATGCTTCGCAGGATCTCTCCGGACTCACCGACCCCAGGAATCCCATGAACCTCTTGCGTGCTCTCGGTGCCTGCACGATCGCACTCGGCATCTCTGCTTCCGCGACGGCGGGGATCGCCTCTGCGGCAGCGACCGTCCCGTTCCGGATCGACCCCGCATCGTTCGGAAACCCGAACGGGAGCTTCGACGTACCGCCGTCCAGATGCGTGGCCGTGCTCGAGGATCGCCCCGGCATCGTCACCATCTCCGGCGGGAAGCAGGACGGGTGGGGCTGCATCATCGGCTCGGAGGTGACGTGGCTGAACCTGTCGACCGGCGCCTCGGGCACCGCGTGGCTGTCGGACGGGCTGAACGGGTTCCCGCCGAAAACCACTCTGAACACCGGCAGTGGGCAGGTTGTTCTCACACTCCGGTCGACAGTCGGCACGACCACGACCCCCGGTTTTGCCACCTTCTCCGTGCCGTAGGTGATCGGGCGACCCATCTCGTCGCAGATTCGCGATTGACAGGTCATCGCACACACATTCCCCTGGGCTCAGTCCGTCCGCGCAGCCTCTGAACTGCGGTTATGTGTCGTGGACGGTGTCTTCGACGGACTTACCCGTTCGCTGCGGAGCTGTCCGTGCACAAGTGCGAGCTGGTGGCGTAGTTGCTTGTTCTCCGAGGTGAGTTCCGCGATACGAGTGTGAGCAAGTTCGAGCCGCCGCTGCCAGGAGGCATCGCTCGCAGCAGGCGGGGCGGACGACCGCGGTCGCTTCGGAGCGAGATCGTGGGACCGGTGGATTCGTTCGAGCAGATCGGGCTGGGTGTAGATCCACGATCGTGCGACACCCGATGCGCGAGCGAGTCCGGCGACGGTGATCGGGTCGTTGCCTGCTTGCAACTCGGTGAGCGCAGCCTCGGCGCGGTCACGAGCGAGCGCGCTGCGCCGTTGCGCCGCCGACCGTAGGTGGGCGGTGTTGTCGGCCCTCACGAGGATGCCTGCGGATCGGTATCGGGTTTATTCTCGAGGCTGGTGATGATCGCCGTCAGGTTGTCGGCGGTGCGGGTGTTCATCTCGACCAGACGCAGCTGCCCACGTTGGCGGGCCCGTTCGATGATGCCGCGGGTCATTTCGAGTTGTTCGCGGTGCTGCGGCAGAAACTCCGGGGTGGTGATGAAGACCGCGCAGGTCAGGCAGGCGTTCGAGTGTGGACAGCTCTGCTGCAGCGGCAGGCCGCAATAGCCGTTCGGTAGTGCCATCGTGGCGCGGGCCAGGTGGTGTTTGGTCCAGGCCGCATCGGCGAGTGGGCTGTCGTCGGTGATCGGGACGGTATGTCCGTGGATGTCGACCTTGCGGGCTCGTTCCCAATGGTCACGCACGGTGGTGTCGTGCAGGCGGGCGTAGTGTGCGGTCATCTCGGTGGAGGTGTGGTCGAGGATCTTGCGCACTACTTCCTGGGGTACGTCGTTGTTGATCAACCGGGTGCCGAGGGTATGCCGGAACTGGTGCGCGGTCACGTGGACCGGCTCGCCGCGTTCGTCGCGGATGCCGCAGTCGGCGACCCACTGTTGCAGTGTCGTGGAGATGACCGAGCCGCCGATGACCTGTGTGCCGTCGCGGTTGTTCCTTGTGCGGGGGAACAGGATCGCTCGGGTCGAGTAGTGGTCGCGGACGTGTGTGATCTGAGCGTTGATGGCGGCGGCAAGTTCATCCGAGATCGGCACCAGTGCTTCGCGTTTCATCTTGCGGTTGTAGTAGCGCAGATACGGGGCCTTCTGGTGATCGTGGACGAGGCAGTCCTGGGGCAGGTGCAGAGCATCGTTGATGCGTAGTCCGGTCTGCATGAGCAGTGGGAAGAGCAGTCGCCAGCGGGGATCGGTGAGCTTGTCGAGGTTGGTCGGGTCTTCGAGTTGGGCCATCACGAACTCCGGTAGCGCTCGGGGCGGCAGCGGCGTTCGTGCGGGGGAGTCTTCGCTGTAGAGGATGGTGCGGGCGGGAACGCCATCGAGCCAGTCGTGTTGTCGGGCGATGGACAGAAAACGCGAGAGCGAGCTCAAGGCCATGTTGCGGCCGCTGGGGGTCAGACCGTCCTCGGCGAGCACTGTCAAGAATCGGTCGAGAACCGGGCGGGTGAACTGCTCGGGGGCGGGGTCGGTGCCGGCCGTGTCGGTGAGGGCGCGGGCGAGGCGGGTCAAGGTCATGAGGTCGCGGTGCATGCCACTGGGACTGTGTTCGACGTCCTTGCGCCAGCGGATGAATCGCTTGACGGCCTCGCGAAACCAGGGTTGGTCGATGCCGGTGAAGTCGAAGATCCACCCCTTCGCAGGTCCGGCGACGCCGATCCGGCGCAGCCGCCACGTGTCACGGGCATATTCGCGGTCGGCCCCGTCACGGCCGGTGAGCCGGTCGAGTTCGTCGATGACGAAGGTGAGGAACCCAAGCGTGAGTTTCGACGGTCCTGAGTGCTGTGCAGGGCCATATTTTGTCCGTCGCGGCGACCTCGGCCAGTCCGTTTCGTCGGGCTCGAGCAGAGAGGATATCGGAAGATCTCCCAGCGTAGCGATCGTGTTGCGAAGCGCAGCGAAGCTCAACCGCGGTGGATTGTCGACTTCTCGTGCCCGCTGAACGCCGAAGGCGATCTCCCAGCGCAGTGGGATCGGCAATGCCGACAACCGCAGCTGTTGGGGGCCGGTGAGGGCGGTGCCAGGGTCCCAGTCTTCCAACGGCGGGGACCCGCGGTATTTCCAGCGATCCTGGTGTGTCGAGCACAAAACGGAGGCTGGGGCCCATTGTGGTCGTGGGCAACCGTCGATCACGCACTCGGTACCACCACCGATCGGGTCGGTGGGGTGGAGTTCGATGCGGTTTTCACGTATAGACGGCGCGACCTGCGCGAACAAGAGGTCGTGTCCGAGTTCTGTGGGCGGAACCAACCGGATCCGGCTCGTCGTCATCGTCCGCCTTCCGTCGCGGTGGGGGTGCCGGCGGCCCGGGCCAGCCAGCCGGATCGCTCGAGGGCGTCGCGAACGTGGGTGATGTCCAGGTGCGCATAGGTGCCGATGGTGGTGGTGGTCGAGGCGTGCCCGAGGAGCTTCTGCACGACCTCCGGGGGGACCTCGCGTCGCAGGAGTTCGGTGGCATAGGTGTGTCGGAACATGTGGGCGGTGAACTCGATTCCACTGCATCTGCGCAGGCGGGCGATCAGGTCGGTGACATTCCAGTAGCGCCACGGATCCCCGTGGTTGCCGGCCCAGAGGTTGACGAACACGTAGTCGCAGTCGAGGTCGCCGTATTCGGTGACGAGATAGTCGGTGTAGAGGCGGATCAGGGCAGGTGCGATGGGGATCTCACGTTGACCGCACTTGACCCGGGCCTGGTTGCTGTTGCGGCGGGCACGCACCCGGACCAGACGTTCGGCGGGGTCGATGTCCTCGTGGCGCAGCCCGAGGGCTTCACCGACACGCATACCGGTTCCGGCAAGGAGGGCAATCAGGAACCGGTCCCGCAGACGGTCGCAGCAGGCCAGGATCGCGGCGGTCTGCTCGTCGGTGAGTGTGCGGGGTAGCCGTCGCGGCGGGGTCAGCTTGATGGTCTTGCGTGTCCCGCGATCACCGAGATGCGCCAGGAACGGCCGCCACGAACTCGATCGGGCCCCGCTGGGGTTCATAGCGGTCAGCAGGTCTGCGCACGACACTCCGTGGCGAGCGTGGAATCGGTAGAACGAGCCGATCGCTGAGAGTTTGCGGTTGATCGTGGTCGCGCTGCAGTGTGGGGTCACCGTCGGCAGGGCGGTGACTGTGCCAGCTCGGGCGTCAGGGGCCAGCCGTAGCCATCCCGCAAATCTTCCCAGCTGTTCCAGCGCGACGGTGTCCCAGTCGATCTCGTGTAATCCGAGGAACTGGAAGTAGTCGCGCAGATCGAACGCATACGAACGGACCGTGGTGGGAGATCGTTCGATCACGGTCAGGTGCGCCAAGAACATTTCGATCGGCTCGATCACGGTGAAGTCGTCGTCGAGTACCGTCCACGACTCGTCTCCACCGGTCGGCTGGAGAACCCGCTGAACCAACATGTCAGACCCCATATTGTCCGCTGTGGACCACTTGTGCGGACAGTAACCGGTGGCACCGACAAGGAAGTTTCGATCCCGACGGGTCCGTCCGAAGGACCTTTTCGTGCTATCGGTCTCCCGCAAACGTCGGATTCATTCCAGAGTCTGTCGGAGCCCCGTACCACATCAGCCGACCGCGATCAGGGACGTCCTGATCGGTGACCGCAGGATTCGAGCGATCGGGTGCTACCCGACCAGTACGATCAGCGTCAGTCCCGTACAGATCCCACTTGCGGCTCTACGGTGGGAGTTGTGCGAGCTACTTCCACCGATCGAGGGGCCCGCTCGGCCGTCGGCGGTCCAGCACCAACCACGTCAGTCCATAACGACACCAGAGGGCAACAGCAACGAAGGATCAATCTCGATCAGGTCGATGTCATCGTCGGCACAAAGCGTTTCACATACGTCTCGAGGTCCACTGATGTAGCAGGAATCGTTGTAGATCGGCTGAGCGATAGCCAAATGATGATCGCGCAGCCAGACCGCAGAGGGGAAATGACGCCCTTCCTCAGCAGTAAACATGCTCAGTGTCCCCAAGGGAGCTGTGAATGTCCGCACTCCGCCTTGGGTGAGGAACCTGCTGGGATCGGCGGGTGCGGAGGACGTATGCGCCAGCAGGACCGCCATGTCCGCATACCCCTCCCACACCGCATATTCCACTTCCTCTTCAAGCCCGACAACACCAGCGAGGGTCGAAAGCAGTGCATCCATCGATCTGTGATCGACGGTGCCCATCGGCTGAGTCAAGAGTTCAGAGTGGCCGGCGCCGCTCCAGGCGTCAGCGATATCCTTCCATGTGACCTGCGGGCTCAAGGAGAGGTTCGAAATACGGGCGGCCATACCCCACGACAGCGAACGAGGTGGATCGCTCAATGGAATGGGGAGGAACCATCGGAGCACAGTATCCGCGCCTCGAAGCGCATACCCCTCCACTCGATCCTTGTCCGTTCCAAACGACTCATCCCATGCTTCGGGCGAACTGACGTCCACCGGACTCTCCTCTGCCTGGATCGATCACAACAACGCTCATTGAGGCTCGATACCGACCCCGTAGGTTGAAAAAAAGACAGGATGAGACCCTTGGAAAGGGTTGGGATAGAACAACTCCAATACGCTGTATCGGGCCCGAATGGGCACTTCGACTATCACATGAACGTGGTCGAGAGACACACCCGTCAAGCACTTCTCCTCATCTTCCGAACAGGTCAAGGACCCTTCTTCTTCGGAAGGCGTTTCCGTCATAGGGTTCGTCCCGTTGAAGAATTTCACATTCACCATCGACGGACGTACGGCGGATCCAATCCTGAACTCCAAGGAATGGTCTGCGGCCGATACGAGGGTGAGGGACGAGGCAATAACGTCGGGGCCGGGTTCAAGACTTGAGGCTGTCCGACTCTCGTTGTCAAACCACTCATATGCCAAAACCGGAACAACTTTTCCCTCGACCTCGACAACCGGTGGCGACCTCGGCGGGGAGTCTGTTCTCATCAAGTTGGAGCGGCCATTTTCCGTTGACTGAACTGCTTCGTCCGACTGTCGATCAGAACATGCGACCGCGAGTGCGGCAACGAGACCTACTGGAAGCAACACCCACGGTCGCATATTCATTCTCATTCTCACCAGTTGTTCATTCTCAGCAGTCGAACCTGCTTACACCGGGATCCTGCCAGTTCGACGTAGTCGCGGTGTAGCGGACACCGTCGCTCTCAAGCGACGCGTGCTGGGAGTAGCCCTTGTAGGTATAGGTGCCCACCCCTGAGCAATTCCAGTGCGGATGCGCATCCTGACTGGTGGTGTTGTTCGTCCGCCACGACGAGTCCGACGCCAATTGCTCCGGACCGTACCAGCGGTCTCGATAGAGAAGCGTCACAGTCTCCACGCGCGGAACAGCAACCGTGCATGTCATCCGCCCGTGAACGGAAGCGTTCACACCGCTCTTATGCGGAAAGTCGGTCGAACCAGTACACCCCGCAGGCGACGGAACAGAATCAAACGGCTGCACCACCCCCCCTTGGGGGGCAGTCTCAGCGAAAGCGGTAGATACCGGCATGGGTGCCGACTCCGGAGGCGGAAGCACCGGCGCAGTAGTGATCAGCGGGTTTGTCTCCGGCCCTGGCCCTTCACCGGGTTGCGCCGACGCCTGTGGCGCAAGGACCGTACCCACGACGAGCAACAATGCCCCCAGTCCACCGGCTACACCCCCTCTTTTGGCTGACTTCATCGCAACTCCATCCGAAGAATTGTTCTTTCAATGCTTTCCTGTGCATAGCAATCTGGTGCATCAGAGCAAGAACAGCTACGAGACATCGAAAGTTCCGATCTGCGTCACGCCGTCAGTCTTGTAAACGGGGAGGCTGACGCCAGAATCTGCAGCTAACAGATCGTCGTGAATCACGTACCCGATCTCACCATCGGTCATGTAGACGGCAACCAAATCCGGGATATCACTGGCATCCTCGGCTCCCTCGGCGGAACCGTAGCTCTGCCCTTGAGCGTTAACGCCAGCTTCCACAATCGAGTCAATACTCGACTGGGGCGCCGATCGCTCGGAATCACCGCTGGCCAAATCGAAATACAGTGGATCAGTAGGGAACGTCAGATAGTCGTTTGCCGATGCACCGGGATCCCAAACCGAAATGAAACCATGGCTGTTGTACCAGCCGGTACCGCAATCCGCGCCACTCGTGCGAACCGTGTGGGACGGAGTGTACTGCGTGTTGTACTGATAGTTCGTCGCTTCACACAGGGCACCACTCTTGAACAACCGCGCCTGTGCCCCGATCGTCCCAGGCTGGGCTTGCGAACCGAATGACGTCCAGATTCTGGTCTCAGCGACTGTAGAAGGCGAATTGATAATCGTCGATTGCCCCAGGTGGACGATTCCGAATGCGTTCGGTGGCGTCGGACTGATCCATCCCGACAGGGTCTCCGCGTTTGCCACTGGCGCTTGAGCGATGCAAATGGCAGCGGCAGCGGCAGCGGAACCCACCACTACGGATGCGCGGCGCATGCACGCGAATTCAACTTGGACACAGTCATTCCTCCCTAAATGCTGTCAATGCCTCCCCGACCCTGGCTCACCGTAGCAGTGATATGTCTATTTTTCGCGGTTTGAAATGAACATCCATTTCGCCGTTGCAACCCGACGGGGCGGTCGTCCCGCCTCGGTTGAGCGAGGACGCGACTGAGCCGCTGCTGCCGCCGCAAACTCCGTCGACCGACTTGTTCCACGCACTAGAACGTCTTGTCTCGCAGAAGGACAGTCCCGACGGCATCGTGCGGTATCCGATCTCCAACTGCGAGTGTCCAGACTCGATCAGGGCCGCCACCGTCGGCTTCGCCGCGGTCCCGGCAGCGTTGCGGAAGCTGCTGACCCGCCGCGCGTTCGTCGACATCGAGGCGCGGCCGAACCGGCTGTACGCCGCGCTATCAGAGGCCGCGCGCCTACGGCCGGCAATGTCGGACCGGATTCAGCCTCAACCCCGCAGTGTCACCGCGAACCGCTCGACACCCGGATGCAACTCCGCCAGCGCCACCATCTCAAACCCCAACGCCCGATACCCCCCCGCTTTACCATCGGTCTGCGCCTCGATCAACCCGAATCCGCAACACTCCCGCACCCACTCCACCAACGCCGCACCCACACCCTGAGGGCGAACCTTCTGCGCAGAAGCAATGCGCACCAGCTCGATTCGATCACCAATGGCACATACCCCACGACCCCCACCACCTCCACATCAGCACGCGCCACAGCCATACTCACCCGTCCGAGCCGGTATGGTCCCAAAGCCCGATCCACCCGATCCTCACCTCCGCCGATCGCCAAACGCACGACTCAGCAATCGAGGCGTCCACACCCACAACCGACTCAACCACCAACACACCCACCGCCACACGCTACGACGACACACCATCGGGAGCGTGAAGTTCCGACTTATACGAATGTCAGCGGTATGTGATCGGGAGTCGCCCGACGGCTCCCTGTCGAGCGATCGCCGGCCGGGATTGTGTCGATCAACGTGCCACGCAAGTGGCATCGTCAAGCGCTTGGATAACACTGCGCGCTCTTCCCGGTGCAGACGACAAGTACGTCGTCCACTTCGTCATGGACACTCTAGGCACCAACCCGGGAGAACACATGTTCGACTGTCTGTATGCGGTGGGCGGCTCAGACAGTGGATACGGACGACGGAGCCCTGCCCGGACTGGATCGGGCGGGTCTCGTACGCAGCGTGCAGACCCCCGAGTTCGAAGGAATCACGTTCCACGAGGTGCTCTGCAAGAGCGCGCTCAACAAGACCCCCGAGGCATCGAAACTGCCCTTCCGGTACACGGTCAACACCTTCCGAGGGTGCAGCCATGCGTGCCGGTACTGTTTCGCCCGGCCCACGCACGAGTATCTCGATCTCGACGCCGGCCACGACTTCGACAGTCAGCTGGTCGTCAAGACCAACGTGGCCGCTGTGCTGCGACGGGAACTCGCGCGCCGGTCGTGGACCCGCGAGCACGTCGCACTCGGCACCAACACCGATCCCTATCAGCGGGCGGAGGGGCGATACCGGCTCATACCCGGGGTCATTCGTGCCCTCGCCGAATCCGGCACACCCTTCTCGATACTCACCAAGGGCACCCTCCTGCGCCGCGACCTGCCGTTGCTGACACTCGCTGCCCGGCAGGTCGATGTCCGGCTCGCGGTGTCTCTGCCGATCGGCGACCACGACCTGCAGCAGCAGATCGAGCCGGGCACCCCGTCGCCCAGGGCGCGTCTGGACATGATTCGCGCCATCACCGACACCGGGTTGTCGTGTCACGTGATGGTTGCTCCGGTCATCCCGTTCCTCACGGATTCGAGCCGCCACCTCGACGAACTCTTCGCAGCCCTCGCCGCTGCCGGCGCGTCCTCCACGACGGTGATCCCGATGCATCTTCGCGGTGCCACCCGCGGATGGTTCCTGTCGTGGCTCGGGCAGGAACATCCTGCGCTGATGCGGCGTTATCGCGCGCTCTACGGGCGCGGTGCCTACGTGTCTCCGGAATACTCGCGCTGGCTCGACGACCGGGTTGCCCCACTGGTCGAGCGTTACGGACTCGGCGGCCGGAAACTCGAGCATCGGGAGATTCCGCCGGTGTCTTCCGAGCGGGGTAGGGAAGACGCCGGCACGGTCGTCGCGCCGACCCTGTTCTGACTTTCTCCCGGCCGGAAAGCGTTGTCCGCCGGAGCATTGCGGTGTAGCCTCGGGCCGGTGAACACCGGGCCGGCATCATGCCACACACGGATTGGTGATCCGGTGGAGTTCTGATCTCCGCACAGGCGCCGACACGGCGTCGTGACACCACAGTTCGAGGACCGCCTCGCTTTCGTGAGTACCGCAGCCACTACTCCACGAACAGAAAGCGAGGTCTCTTCATGCCGGCTACGTTCAACCACACCATCATTGCGTCGAAGGATCGGAACCGATCGGCCGACTTCTTCCGCGAACTGCTCGAACTCGGGGAAGCCCCGTCCTGGGGTGTGTTCACGAACCTCGTGCTCGACGACGGCGTTCTGCTGCAGTTCGCGGAACCGCCGGTGGACATCCAGATGCAGCACTATGCCTTTCTCGTCGACGACGACCTGTTCGACCGTGCCTACGCGCGACTGACCGCGGGCCGCATCGACCACTGGGCCGATCCGCAGATGACCCGGCCGGGTGAATGCAACTCCGGGCACGGTGGGCGAGGGGTGTATTTTTTCGACCCGTCCGGGCACGCCATCGAGCTGATAACCCGTCCGTATCTGTAACGTCAGGGGAGGATGTCGAGTCGGCGATCTGTCCGAAACGGAGAGTGTGATGACCGAAGCGAATGTGGCGGGTGGGCTCCCGATCAGGATCGTCGATATCGGGGATCTTCCGGCAGACATGCTCGACGAGTTCTACGACGATGTTCTCACGCCGTCGTTTCCGGACGAGGAACTGCTCTCACCCGATGCGCTCGCTGCCGCCCTTGCCGACCCTGCGGGGACGATGTGCGCCTCCGTAGCTGTCAGCGACGACGGATTTGTCGTGGGGGGCGCTGTCGGACAGTGGTTTCCGGAATGCAGAGTGCTCTTGACGGTGTATCTCGCAACGCACCCGGGGCGCCGCGGCGGTGGGATAGGCCGGGCGGTGCTCCGGGCCGTGAGGCAAGAGTGGCTACGGCGATACGATCCGCTGCTCATCCTCGGAGAAGCGGAAGATCCGCGCCATCACCGCGACAGAGGGTTCGGGGATCCGGGCCGGAGGCTCGCGTTCTACGTGAACGAGGGGGCACGCGTGCTCGACGTGCCCTACTTCCAGCCGCGGTTGCGGCCGGAGGACGTGCGGGTGCCGCATCTCCTGCTTTTGGCGTTCGCCATCGACGATCGGTCCCGGCCCGGCGACGGTCTCGATTCCGCGCCGGTCCGGTGCTTCCTGGAGAAGAACCTGCTGGCGAACGAGGGCACGATCGGTGACGATCCCGAGACGTCGGCGCTGAGAAACGCGGTGGAAGGTCCGGTCGTGCAGTGGGCGGACCCGCTCGCCGCACACCACGGGAGTTGAGGCTCGGCAGTCCGTTCAGGCGGGGAGGTCGAGCAGGAACTTGTCGAGGACGGCACGTGCGTCGTCGGTGATCGGGCGCGGGCCGCCACCGAGTGCGGTGCTCACATCGATCGAATCGGCCAGGGCGACGCACCGGCCCTGCTGGAACAGCGCCGAGCCCACCGTGAGCGAGGACGTGCCGACGCGCAGTATCCCTGTCGCGATGACGACCTCGTGGGGATAGAAGACCTCGGAAAGATAGTCGATCTCCACCCGCGCGAGTACTGCACGCTCGAACAGTGGGCTTCCGTGTGCCGGCGCGATCGCTTCCATGATCATGACCCGGGCTTGTTCGAAGTAGCGCGCGATCGAAATGTTGTTGATGTGCCCGAGCGCGTCGGTGTCGCTGAACAGCGTCGTGATCGTTCGCTGGATGGGATAGAGATCGAGCGAGGTGCGGCGCGGGTCGTGGCGCATCGGGGAACCGCCTTCGGGTGTCGAGTCTGTGGCGCTACACAACCTAGCGGCCCGCGGCGACGGGGTGTCAGGCGAGTCGGCGCCGTTCGGCCAGACGAGTGCGCACCTTCGCGAACGCCTCACCCATCACGGCCACCTCCTGCGGATCGAGTACGTCGAACATCGCAGCCCGCACTGTGGCGACGTGCTCCGGACTCGCGTCCGTGAGGGTCGACGAACCCTTGTCCGTCAACTCGGCCCAGGCGCCGCGTTTGTCGGACTCGCATTCCACTCGGCTGACCCACCCGGCTTTCTCCATCCGTGCGATCGCCCGCGTGATTCCGCTGCGGGTGGTCGTGCTCGCCTCCGCGAGATCGCTCATGCGCATGCGCCTGTCGGGTGCTTCGGACAGGAGCACCAGGATTTCGAAGTCGGCGGAGGAGATTCCGGCGTCGCGGAGAAGTTGCTTGTCGAGTTCTTTGAACAGCATGCGAGTGACGTCCAGGTAGGACCGCCACAATGCTTGTTCCTCGTCGTCCAGCCACGTCGTCGCCATATGTGCACTATATCCGAAGTAGTTGACTGTGCAACGAACCGTGTGCGACTCTGGTTGAGCAATCAACTACATCGGTCCGGCGTACGATCGCCGGTGGACGGAGGAGGCCGCGATGACCGACGACCGCACCGGCTCGGCCGACCGGTTCGAGCAGCAGCGCGAGCGGATCCGCGCCCGATATCTGGCGCCCCCGGCTACCCGCCCGGCGTCCTCGGCGCGGGGACTTCACCACACGGCGCTCGTGAGCAGCGATGTGGAACGCACCGTCGAGTTCTATCAGGGGTTGCTCGAGTTTCCGCTCACCGAGGTGATCGAGAACCGCGACTACGCCGGATCCTCGCATTTCTTCTTCGACATCGGAGACCGGAATCTCCTGGCGTTCTTCGACTTTCCCGGCCTCGACCTCGGGCCGTATCGCGAGGTCCTCGGGGGGCTGCACCACGTCGCGATCAGTGTGGAACCCGTGCGATGGAATCGCCTGCGAGACAAGCTGGTCGACGCGGGTGTGGACCTGCTCGAACACAACGAGGTGTCGCTCTACTTCCGGGACCCCGACGGAGCACGACTCGAACTGATCGCCGATCCACTCGGCGAGATGTACGGATCCGACGTGCTCTGACCCGATCCGCTCCCGCGATCCCTACGTCCGTCCCTCGATCGGAGGCACCGAATCCATGAGCAACACAGAGGCAGATCCCACCGAGATCCGGTGTTGCACCGAGGATCGTGCGGTCGGCGCCGCGCGGCACCCACGCGTGGAGATCATCAGCGCGCGCGACGTGCCTCTCGGTGGTCCACGAGCCATGCCCGTGCGCCGCACTCTGCCGCAGCGGCAGCGCTCACTCATCGGCGCATGGTGCTTCGTCGACCACTACGGTCCCGACGATGTGGCCGCGACCGGCGGCATGGATGTCGCACCCCATCCGCACACCGGCTTGCAGACCGTGTCGTGGCTGTTCACCGGGGAAATAGAGCACCGTGACAGTCACGGTGTGCACGCACTCGTCCGTCCCGGGGAGGTCAATCTCATGACCGGCGGGCACGGCATCTGCCACTCGGAAGTATCGACGGCCGGCACGACCACGCTGCACGGCGTGCAACTGTGGGTGGCGCTGCCGGACGGTGCCCGGGATGCTGCCCGCGACTTCCAGCACTACGTCCCGCCGGCCATCGATCTCGGCGGCGGGAGGGCGCGGGTGTTTCTCGGGACCCTGGCCGGGTCGTCCTCGCCCGTCACCACGTTCACGCCGCTGCTCGGTGCCGAGATCGTCGTCGAACCAGGCGCGAGCGTCACGGTCGAGATCGATCCCGCGTTCGAACACGGACTGCTGGTCGACACCGGAGCTGTCGAGTTGTTCGACACGCGGTTGTCCCGCGGTGTGCTCGGCTATGTCGGAACCGGCGTGTCCTCGCTGTGGGTGGTGAACCCCGGCGACAGCCCCGCGCGCCTGGTGCTGCTGGGCGGAACCCCGTTCGGCGAAGAGATCGTGATGTGGTGGAATTTCGTCGGTCGAGACCACGACGAGATCGCCGCCTTCCGCGAAGAATGGGAACGGGAATCCGACCGCTTCGGCCGGGTGGACGGCTACGCGGGCGAGGTGGCGCGCCTGCCTGCTCCGCAGTTGCCCCACGCTCGTATCCGACCGCGTCGCAACCCGCCGACCGCAGACGCGCACTACCGACCCCGGGAAGAGAACCGATGAGTACCGCAGCCCACGACATCCGGCTCGACGTTCGGCGCGCGGACGAGCGCGACAAGACCACGATCGGGTGGCTCGATTCGCGTCATTCGTTTTCGTTCGGGCACCACTACGATCCCGCCAACACCCACCACGGGGTGCTGATGGTCAACAACGACGACATCGTCTCGGCCGGACAGGGATTCGACACGCATCCGCACCAGGACATGGAGATCGTCACCTGGGTCCTGGAAGGGTCGCTGGTCCACCAGGACTCGGCCGGGCACTCCGGTGTGCTCTACCCGGGCTTGGCTCAGCGGATGAGTGCGGGGACAGGAATCCTCCACTCCGAGAAGAACGATGCGTGGCGTTTCGACGGGGCGAGCGGCATTCACGCCGACCGGCACGACGATCCGGTGCACTTCGTCCAGATGTGGGTGCTGCCCGACGAAGCGGGCATCACTCCCGGTTACGAACAACTCGAGATCGACCACGAACTGCTGTCCGGGGGTCTCGTACCGGTGGCGTCCGGCATGACGAAGTACGCCGACCATTCCGCGATCCGCATCAAGAACAAGTACGCGGCGATGCACGTGTCCCGGGTCCAGCCCGGGCAGCCGATCGGACTGCCGGACGCACCGTACCTGCATGTCTTCGTCGCCCGCGGTGAAGCGGCGCTCGAAGGTGTCGGTCCGCTGGCAGCCGGCGACGCCGTGCGCATCAGCGGTGGGGGAGGGCAGCAGGTGACCACCCGGTCCGGTGCCGAAATCATCGTGTGGGAAATGCACGCGGCCCTCGGCAGCCCCGCAGCATGACCGGGGTGGCGGCTTTCCCGAGTCGCCACGAGACGGGCACACCGCCACAGCAGAGGACGTCGATCGTCCGAGACGGGGCCGTAGGATCGTGTGGTGAACGAACCGTCAACCGACCCTGTCGCCGCTGCCGTCGCGATACTCGACGAACGATGGCCGCTCACCGTCGACGAAATGGCCGCGGCGCTGTCGGATCGTGGTTTCGGCGACGTCTGCACGCTCGAAACAGCCCTCGAACTGGGCGACGCGTTCGACGACCCGCGAATCATGCACTTGAGCGACGGCCGGTTCGTCTTGCCGCGCAACCTGCTCGAGGGACGCATCTGGACGCACCGCCTCACGGCCGGGGAGATCTCGGCAGACGCGATAGAACTGTTCGACGTGATGATCCCGGTCTGCCTGCCGAGCGCGGACCCGGCGATGCGTGTCGTGATGCCGGGCGAGGAATCGTTCGAAGCACGGGGGTTGCCGGGCGTGGCCTGGGCCCGTCTCGGGGTGTTGCTCTTCCCGGAAGGCTTTCTCTCCGACACCACTCTCGGTGACCTGATCGCGGTGACCTGCGTCGGTGGGGAACTCGTCGTCGACCTGTATCCCGACCAGAATGCCGGTCGCGGGAGTCTGGGCGGGTGGCTGGCCGATCGCGCCGCCCGGTTGTCGGACCCTGAGGACGCGCTGTACCCCGACACCGATCTGTTCGTCGCCCTCGCCGACGACAAGGATCTGGCCCGGGACGCGTGCCTGCCCCTGAGCGAGCAACTCGAGGGGGCCGGACTCGTGCGGGACGGATTCCGGCTGGTGCGGTCCGGCACCGTCACTTCGGCACCGACAGGCGGATACCTGGTCGAAGTAGCCACCGACTCCTTCTCCCGTGCCTTCGATCTCGACACCCGGTCCGCACGGGGCGCCATGGCATTCCTCGCCCTTGCGGGATCGCTTGCCGTCGGCAGCGACAGCACCACCACCCTCGACTCGCATTTCGCGGAGCCCGACGACTTCGCGGGTCTCGCCGACGCGCGTGTTGCCCGGGTGTGCGTGGACGAAGCGCTCGGGCGGCTCGGGTTCGATCCGGTGGTGGTGGCCGCGGCCGCCGAACAGGTGCTGCGGCGAGGACCGCGCCGGACGAGTGCGAGTGCCCTCTGGATCGCCGGCCGGGCCGCCCAGGTGGGCGGTGACGTGGACGAGGCCGAACACCGCTACCAACTCGCCCTCGCAGAGAGCCCGGACTGGGAACCTGCGCTCGAAGACCTCGCCACGATCGCTGCGATGCGAGGTGATGCGGCACGCGGTCTTCGCCTGCTCGAACGGGCCACCGGGGGCACATCCCACGGCATGTATCCGTTCCTTCGTCGTTTCGAGCCGGTCGAACATCCGGAGCTGGGGCGCAACGACAGGTGCTGGTGCGGATCGGGACGCAAGTACAAGGTGTGCCATCTGGGACGATCCGACGCATCACTGAGCGACCGTGCGGTGTGGCTGTATGCGAAGGCGAGCGTGGTCCTCGACGAACCGCGGTGGACCGGAGTGCGTGCGGAACTCGACGTCGCAGCGGGGACACACGTGGGCGAGTCCTCGGTGGATCGGCTCGTCGCCGATGTCGCGCTGTTCGATGCGGGGGCGTTCGACGAGTTCGTCGACAACTGGTCGGCGCTGCTCCCGGTCGACGAAGGTGAGCTCGCACTGCGATGGAGGGGAGCGTCCCTCGACGGGTTCGTGGTCGAGGCGACCGATCCGGGAGAAGGACTCACCGTCCGGAACGTGCGGACCGGCACCGTGTCCGACGTCCGGGACCGCACGGTCTCCGCCGTCCTCGACGGTGCCACGGTCGCGCTCCGGCTCCTGCCGGTGGACTCGGAACTACACAACTACGGCGGCGTGCACGTCGTGCCCGAGCAGCGTCGCGAGTTCGTACTCGATATTCTCGAGCGTCCCGAACCGGCTCCTTCCGATCTCGTCCGGGCCTTGACGTCCGAGTGACAGGACGTCCGAGCGACAGGACGTCCGAGTGACAGGGTCTTCGAGCTACCGAGAGTTGGCGGCAGCTACGTTGCGGAGGCGAACAGATCGCTGACGGCGTCGAGTGCGCTCGCGCACCGGACGTCGTCGGCATGGAGTTTCTGCATGAGTGTTGCCTCGGTGGGCGAGCACACGCCGTCGAGCACGTTCTCGGACACGACGGCACAAGCGATGTGGCCCGGCGTATAGGTCCGGGTCGTCTGCCAGCCTTGTTGAACCGCGATTGCACGCACCGCCGCCCATTGGGATATCTCCGAAGCATCGGGATAACCCACGAACAACAGGCGTCGCTGGGATGTCTGCATGTGTCGAGCCCCTGTCTTGTGCTGTACCTCAGAGTGGTGCGGCCTGGACTGTGATCGAAAAGTGACGTTACGCACACACCGTGTCCACGTGAAAACTATGACAGACACGCAGCCCTACTCGCCGGTACGGCGTGTCGCGCTCGATCGGTGGGGAAAGGCCAGGTGGCGGGGTATCGCGAAAAACCGCGGGGCCACCGCGCCGGATGTACCGGCGGGGTGGCCCCTGGTTGTGTTCGGGCTCGAGCGCGTGTGCTCGTCAGGCGGGCGCCGCCGCCGTCGGGAGCAACCTGGCGAGGACGTCGGCGAGGGTGATCAAGCCGACCACCCGACCGTCTTCTGTGACCGTCGCCAAATGATTGCGAGTTTCCCGCATGGTGCGCAACGCCTCGTATACAGGCACCGACATGTCGAGAGTCAACGCCGGCCGCATCAGATCCGCAGCGGTGACGTCGGCGTCCGCACGCAGGCTGTCCCGTACGTGCACGACTCCGTCGACATGGCCGTTGCCGCGCACCAGCAGTCTCAGGTGACCCGTGCGACGGGCCGTCTCCTGGATCTCCGGCGCAGTGGCCTCCGGCCGCACGCTGCTCGGCGGATGGGGAGTAACGATGTCGGCGAGAGTGAGTGCCTCGAGCTCGAGCGCGCTGGTCAGGTGACCGTGGTACCTCTCGTCGAGCGTGCCGACAGTCGCGGAATGCTCCACGAGGTGACGCAGCGCATCCGAATCCTGGCCCGTGCTGACCTGGTCGACCGCATCGACACCGACCTTGCGGAGGCACCAGTTCGCCAGATGGTTCAGCTGGACGATGACCGGCCGGGTCAGCCACATGAAGCCACGCATCGGAATCGCGAGCATCGTCGCCGACTTCTCGGGATGCGCGATGGCCCAGGACTTCGGCGCCATTTCTCCGACGACGAGATGCAAGAACGTCACGACGATCAGCGCGAGGATGAACCCGGCGACATCGGCCAGCCACAGCGGCGCTCCCCACGCCCCGAACAGGGGTGTGAGCCAGTGGTGCACAGCGGGCTTGGTCGTCGCGCCGAGCGCGAGCGTGCACACCGTGATGCCCAGCTGAGATCCTGCGAGCAACACCGACAGTTCCGACGCGCTGCGCAGGGCCGCACGTGCGGACCGGCTGTCCGGCGCCGCGTCTTCGAGCCGGTGGCGGCGCGCGGCGATCAGGGCGAACTCCACGGCAACGAAAAACGCGCTCGCCGCGATCAATCCGACCGTGACGACCACGACAACCCAGGGATTACTCATCGTGTGCCGCCTCCTTGTTCTCGACGGTCACGGTTCTCGAGGGTCACGCGGAGCGAGGCCGGCACATGCTTGTCGATGTCGCGGACCTCCGCCACGAGCATTCGACGTGGCGGCCGTTCCTCGTGGACGAGGTCCGCGGGATCGGGATCGAGTGGGATCTCGACCGTGTCTCCGATCTCGGGCAGGCCACCGAATTCGGTGATGACCAAGCCGGCGAGTGTCTCGTAATCACCTTCGGGCAGTTCGTGTTCGAGGGTGCGGCTCACCTCGTCGAGGTGGGCGTCGCCCCGAATCAGCCAGCCGTCGCCGTCACGCACGATGACCTCGGCCGAGGCCGCCGGATCGTGCTCGTCGGCGATCTCACCGACGAGTTCCTCGGCGATGTCCTCGATCGTGACCACGCCGGCGAAACCGCCGTATTCGTCGATCACCAGCGCCATCTCGTCGCTCGCGGCGGTCAGTTCGGTCAGCACGTCCGGCAACGGCAACGTCGCGGGGACGATGACCGGTGGACGGCACACCGACGCAGCTGTGCCTGTCTGGACATCGGCGTCGAGAAGATCGTGCAGATGTACGACGCCGCGCAGGTCGTCGGACGACGTACCGACCACGGGGTATCGCGTGTGCCCGGTGCTCATCTTCGCGAGGATGTCGCTCACCGGTTCGTCGAGGTCCACGACGTCCACATGTGCGCGCGGGATCATGGAGTGTTCTGCAGTGCGGGTGGGGAAGTCGAGGATGCGGTCGAGAAGCGTCGAGAGTTCCTTCGGGAGTTCGCCCGCGTTGCGGGACTCGGCGACGATGTGCTCGAGGTCGCGGGGTGTCGCGGAATGCTCTACGTCGTGGACGGGTTCGATTCGCAGTGCTCGCAGAAGCAGGTTGGACGAAGCGTCGAACAGCCGGATCAGCCAGCCGAACAGCCTCAGGTAGATCGTCGTCGACAGTGCCAGCCACAGTGCGACCGGTTCCGGCCGTGCGATGGCGAGGTTCTTCGGGACGAGTTCGCCGAAGACCATCTGGATGACTGTCGAGAAAAGGACGGCAAGTACTGTGCCGAACACCACACCGACTGCGGTGGGGATTCCTAGTCCGCCGAATGCTTCTCCGAGCCCGCTACCGATGAGGGGCTCTGCGACGTAACCGACGAGAAGGCCGGTGACGGTGATTCCGAGCTGTGCGCCGGAGAGCATGAAGGAGGTGCGTCGTGTGACGGACAGGGCGCGTGCGGCGGAGGTGTCGCCGCTTTCTGCGCGGGCTTTCAAACGCGACCGGTCTACGGCCATGTAGGCGAATTCCTGGGCTACGAAGTAGCCGGTCACGGCGGTAATGGCCAGAACGACGGCGATTCCGAACGCGATTCCGAGGGCGGTCAACACGGGAGGATCCGGGGCTCGGTGACAGGGGGGTCGTCACTGTTGGGCGGGATGGGTCTTCGAGGTTTGCGCTTGGCGCGACTCATGGCTCTCTCTGGTAACTCGCGGACAAAGGGTCTTCACAGGATAAGACGGATATGCCTGCCGCAAAGTTCCCCGTGCGCCGGAAGTGCGATCGTCGGCACACAGGTGCAGTCGTCGTCTCCCCGTGGGGCACGCATCGTCGTGCAGCCTGGGGCACGCATTGTCGCGAAGCGTGGGGCGACCGCACCTGCGGACGTGTGATTTACGTGACGATGTCAGGGGCGCGACGAGAACAACCCTTCGTACTCGGGCGCGGCGGGAGGCGGGCTCTGGGGCACCGATTCGGGCACTGTCTCGTCGTTCGGGTTGCTCGGCTGCAGGAAGAGCGGACCGGTGAACTCGCTGTCGTGGCTCATGCCGTCCTTCTTTCGGACTCGGGCTTTCGGGAACGGGGTTTTCGGAACAGGGTTCTTCGGAACTCGGGGCGACGGAAGCGTTCTCGGCGGTGAGGGTCGCCGGGGCGGGTAGAACGTGCGGGGTCCTGTGACGATCGGGCCCGCTGACGATCACGTGCGCTGGACGATCAGGCGCGATGACGATCGAGTCCGCTCGGATGTGCTTGTGGAGCACGGGTGTTCATCGGGCTGCGTGGTGCGGGCTACGACCGTGCGCTGCATCACACCCTATATGTCGATGTCGGCTACGGCGACGCGACACGGCGTCCGGACGCGCCGCGCCTAGAATCTTCCGGTGCACACCGTGTCCGACACTCTCCGCTCGCCTCGACGACTCACGACCGAGGTTCTTGCCGGTTTGGTGACGTCGCTGGCGTTGATCCCCGAAGTCGTTTCCTTTGCGGTGATCGCCGGAGTCGACCCGAAGGTCGCGCTCTACACGTCCTGCATCATGGCGATGACCATCGCGTTCGTCGGCGGTCGGCCGGCGATGGTGTCCGCCGCGGCCGGTGCGACTGCATTGGTGATCGCACCCCTCGTCGCCTCGCACGGACTCGACTATCTGATCGCGGCCGTCTGGCTCGCCGGTGCGCTGCAGATCGTGCTCGCCGTCGCCGGAGTCGCGAAACTCATGCGATTCATCCCACGATCGGTGATGATCGGCTTCGTCAATGCCCTGGCGATCCTCATCTTCGCGGCGCAACTGCGACATCTGTTCGGGGTGCCGTGGCTCGTGTATCCGCTGGTCGCGGCGGGGATCGTCATGATCGTGGTCATCCCGAAACTCACGACCGCAGTGCCGGCCGCGCTCATCGCGATCGTCGCACTCACCGGTGTGGTCGTCCTCTTCGGTATCGACGTGCCCGACGTCGCCGATCAGGGCGAGCTGCCCGGGGGCTTTCCCACGTGGATGATTCCCGACGTCCCCTTCACCATGGACACCCTCGCGATCATCGCCCCGTATGCGGTGGGCCTGGCGCTGGTCGGACTCATGGAATCACTGATGACGGCGAAGCTCGTCGACGAGATCACCGACAGTCGTTCCGACAAGACCCGCGAAGCGTGGGGCCAGGGTGTTGCGAACTGGGCGGGTGCGCTCTTCGGTGGCATGGGCGGCTGCGCGATGATCGGCCAGACCATGATCAACGTCAAGGAGGGACGCGCGCGGACCCGGATCTCGACGTTCCTGGCCGGCTTGTTCCTGCTCCTGTTGTGTGTGACGGTCGGCGACGTGGTCGGGGCCATCCCGATGGCTGCGCTCGTGGCGGTGATGCTCGTGATCGCGGTGACCACCCTCGACTGGCACAGCATCGCACCGCGGACGTTGCGCTTGATGCCCCGGAGCGAAACCGTGGTGATGCTGGTGACGGTCGGCGCGACACTGGTCACCGACAATCTCGCGATCGGAGTGGTTTCGGGTGTGCTCACGGCGATGGTCGCGTTCGCTCGGCGCGTCGCGCACATGACCCGGGTGGAGACGGTCGACGAGGGGGAAGGCAGTCGCACCTACCGGGTGTCCGGCGAGCTGTTCTGGGCGTCGAGCAACGACCTGGTGTACCGCTTCGACTATGCGGGCGATCCCGAGCACGTGGTCATCGATCTCACCGATGCGGAGGTATGGGACGCCTCGACCGTGGCGACGTTCGATTCCGTACAGCACAAGTACGCGGAGAAGGGGAAGCGAGTGGAGATCGTCGGACTCGACGGCGTGAGCATGGAGCGCCTCGAGCGCCTGTCGGGAAATCTCGACTGACCCGATCGTGTCGGAGTACGCGGGGCACTTCACCGACTCTGGAAACCGGACAATCCCCGCAATAACCTTCGCCCCGAGTCGATCTCGCCCCCCAGGCTGCGGAAGAGGCGGAATGCGGTAACAATGGGATGCCAGTGGCAGACGTCACTGATACGACCGATGTACACCGCCTGATAGGAGAAGCACCGTGATCGATTTGGCCTTCCTGGCAGATTTCTTCAGCGCCGCCGCGAACCTCTTCGAGGCCCTGAACTTCTTCTCCGGTTCGGCTGAGGCTGCCGGTCTGTAGCGGGCTCGTAGAGCGCAGCGGGGGGGGGGGGGGGGGGGGGGCCCCCCCCGCCCCCCCCCCCCCCGTTCCGTCGTCGGTGGGAACCGGTCGTCCGGGTCATCCCCCGAGATGTGCGACCGTCGCCTCCATGGTGCTCGCCACCAGTTCGAGGTCGGTCTCGGTGTGCTCTCGGTCCTGCGGCAACTGCTGCCGCAGTTCCTCTCCCGTGACGACGACGAATGCTCGACGGCGCTCGTCGGTGTCGGCGGCGTCCACGACGTGGAACCGGCCCTCCTCGAGAACCAGCACGGGGTCCGGAGACGACGAGCTGAGCAGGTCGCGCAGATCATCGGCCGTCAGATGGGTTGACACATCGTCCTCCTGATTCGATGGGCGGGTACTCGCCGGTGCGTACCCGGCGACGCACGCCCTGAATCGGCGACCCGGCGCCGGAACGCCCACGCTGGATCGGTGGGAAACCTGACGTGAGTCGACCCGATCGGCTGCGATACAACTGATTGATGACAGAGACGCGATCGTCGGACTGTGCTGAAGCACAACGCAGGGTTCCTCGGCGGTGGAAGCAGATCGATCCCTCGCGTCGGGGTGTTGTGCTGGCTTGGGTCGCTTTCACTCTGACGTTCGGTGGCGCCCGACTCGTGACGTGGCTGATTCAGGTCGACACCAGCAACCTCGGTGACGTGAGCGCAGGCGGAGTGCACCTGCACCACTATCTGTGGGGGATCGTCCTGCTGGCAGGTGTTGCGATCTTCGGCCTGGTCGACCGGACTCCGAAAGCGCGAGCGTGGATGGGTCTCGCGTTGGGGGTGGCGCTCGCTCTCATCGTCGACGAGGCGGCACTGCTGATCACTCTCGAAGACGTGTACTGGCAATCCGAAGGATGGCCGTCGGTCGCGCTGGCGATCATTGTGATCGGCATCGTCGGAACGGGACTGGTGCTGACCCGGAGCAGATCCGGAAACAATGGCGGGTCCGGGAATAGTGACGGATAACAACCATCCGACCCAATGGCGGAAACGCGGCCGCATCGCCGCCGCGCCGGTCTACAGTTTCCGAAACTGCCGGCGGACGAGCGGGCAGCGACAGTAACGGAGATCCGATGACTTCCGTATCGCGATACGTCGCCCGAGGTGTTCTCGCAGTGGGATGTGCTGTAGCCGTCGCCCTGGGCGCGGCGGGGACCGCTGCCGCCGACGAATGGCCGCCGATGCCCGATTATCCCACGCCGTTCGTGCCGTTCGAGACGAAGAACTTCCTCACCCCGACCGACCCGGGCTACTGGAATCCGCTCGACGCACGGGAGCGGCTCACGTCGCCTTTCGGGACCTCCACGCGAATCGTGTGCACCGCATTCCACGGCGTGACGTACGACTGCTGGCAGGCCGACGAGCACGGAAACCCGCACAAGCTCGTGAAATTGCCCGCGAACATACCCAGCGTGACCGGCAGTTCCATGCCGGGCGGAGGAAACAGCCATTACGTCTATCCGGGGTTCATCCCCGGCATCTGACGCACGCCTGCACCAGGCGGATGCGTTCGCCTGCGGTCGCGTACGGCATTCGATTACGGTCGAAGGACCGCGACGAAGGGCAGCCGCACGATGACCTCGAGCAACGAGTCTCCGCGAGTGGTGGTGGGAGTCGACGGGTCCGAATCGTCGATCAATGCTCTCCGATGGGCAGCGCGACTCGCGTCCGGCCTCGGCGCGGGCATCGACGCCGTAACTGCGTGGGAGCTTCCGAACACCTACGGATTCGTGGCGTATCCCGAGGACTACCGCCCCGACGTGGACGCGGCGAGCGTGCTCGGGACGGCTCTGACCGATGCGTTCGGAGAGAACCGTCCACCGGGTCTACGCGAGCGCGTCGCCAAAGGGAATCCGGCTCAGGTCCTGACCGAGGCGAGCCACGACGCAACCATGGTCGTGGTGGGCAGCAGGGGACACGGGGGATTCGCCGGACTGCTACTCGGTTCGGTCAGTTCGTATGTCGCCGAACATGCGGCGTGTCCCGTACTGGTGATTCGGCGAGGCGCCCGCGGCCTGGAAGAGCCCGTCGATCCGGCGACCGCCGATCGATGAACTCGAAATAACCTCGTCCGGAGACCTCGGCTCCTCGCCACACCGCCCTGTATGCGAACCCGGTGACGAATCCGCTGCCGAGACCGAACGTGAACTCGGTATCCATGGTCGCGTGCAGATCCAGCCACGCGTGTCCGTCGGCGTCCACGACGACGAATCGGGTCTCGGCCGGTACCTGCATCGGGACTCCGTACGGCGTCGGTTCGGGTGAGTCACGCAGTCGCACCACCTCGAACGAGACGTTCTCGAAACGGGTGCCGTACCTGTCGCGGGACCGGTGCAGCGCGGTGGTCATGAACGGGACTCCGCCGAGGGAGTACCGGCTCAGCAGGATCTGGTTGTCGGCATCGAGATTGACGATCTGGTACACGAAGTAGTCGAGCGGTGCCTTGAGTGCCGCGGGTAGTGGACGGTCGCGCAAGAGATACGGGCTGGGGCAGGCCCCGTATTCGAAGGAACACAACCCGTTCACCTCCGCGGTGGTCCCGCGATGGGTGATCGTCCCGTCGTACTCGGTCAGTAGCCCGAAATGCTTGTAGACCGGGTTGCGGAAGAACCACGACACCTTGTCGGTATTGGTGAGGCGCAAAGCGATATCGACGCCGCCGAGTCGACCGGCAAGCCGGTACTCCGGGTAGCTGCCGGTCAGCGTCAGGTCGTCACCGAACCCGACGAGTGAGCCGGCCCGTTAGGCAACGAAGGTGTCGCCGAATGCATAGTTGCCGAAGTGCGCGGGATGGGACGCCGCGGTCCCGGCCACCAGCGCCGCGTTGCGGCGAGGACTCCCGGCGATCGCGTCGTCGTTGTCGAATGCGACGGATCCCGTCGCGCCCACCAGGGACATCATCGAGAAGAACCGGTGCGGCTCCGGAAGATCCGGAATCATGACTCCGAAATGTGTCCATCCGTACCGGCGGGACCGCAGATGCGGCAGGAGGATTTCCGGTTCCGAGAAGGGTTGTCCGTCCGATGATTCGGCCGAATCGGCGATGCGGAGTGCAGAGCGCAGAATGCTCCGGATACCGGTGGACGCGATGCGATGCATGGCCGGGATACTGCCACGTGGATGAACGGGCAGCGTCAGGACACTGCGGCTCGCAGCAACCGCAACTGGCCGATTTCTGCGACGTTCTTCATCAACTCGGCGTCCACCCACGCGATCATGTGGGCGACGGTCTTGTCGGGGTCGTCCGGCCACGGGAACGGCGCGGGGGCGTCGAGATCGGCGTCACCGAGGGTGTCCAACAGGGCCGTCCACTCGTCGCGCAGGCCACGCAGCCAAGCGATCGCCGACGCACCGTCGCCCGGCCACCGGATCTCGGTGCGCTCGCGGGGAGTCCGGCCACGGGCATGGTCGATCGTCACCGACCACCACCAGCCCAGGTGCCAGGTGAGCCAGCCGATCGTCGGTACCGGCGCGGGGTCGGGCTCGGATTCGTCGAAGTCCGATACCCATTCGCCGTCGTCGCCGCGGCGCACCGACCAGCACAGCGGCGCGGGTTCCCACAGGAAGTCGCCGGGTTGCAACTGTCCGAGGTGCAGTTCGAACAGCGACCAGGTGAGGTCGAACTGCCAGCGCAGCACATCGAGTCGGGGCGAGGACATCGGCTCATCGTAGGGTGGCCGCGGTCCGTGGCGCAGCACCCGACCCGCGAAAGTGAGGCCGGCGACCGAAGCGGCGAAGTCCATCCCGGGGATTTTCCCAGGGGGCGGACCGCCGGTTCGGTCGCCGGGCACGATTGCCGGTCTCGCTCAGGCACGTCCGTGCGCGCCGATCACAGACCGGATCCGGAAAGTCCTGTGATGGGGGATCACCAGGGAAGGGTGTCGGGTGTGCTCGTGGCGGGGGCGTCGAGAAGCTTGTCGAGCCACAGCACCGCTTCGACGAGCATCTCGAGACGGCTCATCCAGTCCATGCCCAATCCGACGGGACCCAGTTTCACACGCGCTTCGGAAGCGCCACCGGCGAGCACGTCGGCGACGGCCCTCATGACGCTCGATTCAGGTTCTTCGAGGCTGCTGAGGTCGACCTCTGCGCCGCCCGTGGTGCGGATCGTGAGAGCGACACCCTCGTCGCCGCGTAGTCCCGGTCCGAGCTTGCTCACCAGAACGTCCGCGATGCTGCTGACGACCCACCGGTAGACGCCGTTGTAGGGAGGCGGGTGCGAATCGGTGCTCGAGATGAGCGCGCCGACGGCCTCGGTCAGTTCGTTGTAGGCCTTGCCGTCCGCGAGGGCGAGCAGATACCCGCCGACCTCCGCGTCCGTACGTGTGATGCCGAGTGATTCGTCGTTCATCTCGGTCGGGTGCCCGCGAGAGTGCGTTGCCACACATCCGGTTCGGGAACCGGTAGTACTCGCGAGAACAGTGGTCTGCGTCACAAGGACCTCGTACGCTGAGATCATGAAGCACATCAGCACCGGCCCGCACGATGTGACCGTCGATGTCGGGGACATGGTCGAACTGCACTTGAAGGAGAACACTTCCCGCGACTACTGCTGGTTCACCAACCGGGTGGGTGCGGGGCTGGTGCTGCACGACGTCCGGTGCGTGCCCTCCGAAAATCCGTTTCCCGGGGCGTCGATCGACCGGATCTTCTACCTCAAGGCACGGCGTCCCGGGCGCTGGCCGGTGTCGCTGCGCATGCGGCGGCTGGCCGACCTCGACGCCGATCGCGCACAGATGACGGTGACGGTGCGCAACGGCGTCTCCGGTCAGCGCAGCGCGTCCGGAGAATCCAAGTCGCGCGCCGAGTAGGTGTCGCACGCGTCGACCTGTCCGGTGCGGTAACCGGCGAGGAACCATTTCTGGCGCTGCTCCGACGAACCGTGGGTCCACGCTTCGGGGTTGACGCGACCCGACGCGGCGGACTGGATCCGATCGTCACCCACAGCCGACGCCGCCGACAGGGCGTCGCGGATGTCGGTGTCGCTGAGCGGCGACAGGAACGGCTGCCCGGTGTTCGGATCCGGCATCGTGTCCGCGTAGTACGCCCATACCCCTGCGTAGCAGTCGGCCTGCAATTCGGTGCGCACCGCACCGGACTCCGGCCCGCGCGGGTCTGCCTGCGCACGTCCGAGGTCACCGAGCTGGTTCTGGATGTGATGCCCGACTTCGTGTGCGACCACGTACTCCTGCGCGAGTGGTCCGGCACTGGCGCCGAAGCGGGTGACGAGGTCGTCGAAGAAACTGGTGTCGAAATATGCCGTCTCATCGGCCGGGCAGTAGAAGGGGCCGATATCGCTGGTGGCATTGCCGCAGCCTGTCGAGGTCGCGCCGGCGAAGAGCACGACCTCGGGTTGCACGTACGGCACTCCGGTCTGCTGAGCGAGATTCTCATCCCACACGAGATCGAGGCTCCCCACCGTGCCCACGATGCGGCAGTCGACCTTCGCGTTGAAGTCGGCGCCCGTCTCGCATCCTTCGACGGTGCCGCCTGCCCCGTACCCGGTGGACTCGCCGGGGTCGCCGGAGCCGAGCAGCGACCCGGGATCTCCACCGAACAGCAGCGCGAGGATCAGGATCAGGATGCCGCCGGTGCCGCCGCCGAGCGCGATCTTGCCGCCGCGTCCGCCGCCCCCGGTACGGACTCGGCCCGGGTTCATCCGTGCGCCCTCGTTGAAGGTCATCGCATCGCTCTCTCGTCGCAGTGCCCAGAAGTCGCACAAGCTTGTCACGAGGCGATTCGGCATGCGTGTGCCCGCCCTGTTCTTGTCTTTCGTAGGATTACACCCGACGAACCCGTCGCTGTCGTTTCGAAAGGACTTCCGTGCTGCGCACCCATCTCGCCGGCTCGTTGCGAGCCGAGCACGCCGAGCAGACTGTCACCCTCACCGGTTGGGTCGCTCGGCGCCGCGACCACGGCGGGGTCATCTTCATCGACCTGCGCGATGCGTCGGGGGTGGCGCAGGTGGTCTTCCGCGACCCGGGAGTGCTCGAACAGGCGCACCGTCTGCGCGCCGAATACTGCGTCAAGGTAACCGGCGTGGTCGAGATGCGGCCCGAGGGAAACCAGAACTTCGAGATTCCCACCGGCGCCATCGAGGTCAATGCCACCGAACTCGAGGTGCTGAACGAGTCCGCTCCGCTGCCGTTCCAGCTCGACGACCAGGCAGGCGAGGAAGCCCGCCTCAAGTACCGCTACCTCGACCTGCGACGGGAAGGCCCGGGCAAGGCCATCCGGCTGCGCAGCAAGGTCAACGCCGCCGCACGGGCAGTGCTGGCCCAGCACGAGTTCGTCGAGGTCGAGACCCCCACGCTGACGCGCTCCACGCCCGAGGGCGCCCGTGACTTCCTGGTACCCGCCCGCCTGCAGCCCGGGAACTTCTACGCACTGCCGCAGTCCCCGCAGCTGTTCAAGCAGCTGCTCATGGTCGGCGGCATCGAGCGGTACTACCAGATCGCCCGCTGTTACCGCGACGAAGATTTCCGTGCGGACCGGCAGCCCGAGTTCACCCAGCTCGACATCGAGATGGCGTTCGTGACGCAGGACGATGTCATCCTGCTCGCCGAAGACGTGCTAGAAGCACTGTGGCGTCTCGTCGGCTACGAGATCCGGACGCCGATCCCGCGGATGACGTACGCGGATGCGATGCGTCGTTTCGGGTCGGACAAGCCCGACCTTCGATTCGGGATCGAACTGGTCGAGTGCAAGGAATTCTTCAAGGACACCACCTTCCGGGTCTTCCAGGCCGAGTACGTCGGTGCGGTCGTCATGGAAGGTGGCGCGAGCCAGCCGCGACGCCAGCTCGACGCGTGGCAGGAATGGGCCAAGCAGCGCGGGGCCAAGGGTCTGGCGTACGTGCTGGTGGGGGAGGACGGGGAACTCACCGGTCCGGTTGCCAAGAACCTCACCGACACCGAGCGCGCCGGACTCGCGGCACACGTGGGCGCGAAGCCGGGCGATTGCATCTTCTTCGCCGCCGGCGCCACCAAGCCGATGCGTGCACTCCTCGGCGCGGCACGCGGGGAGATCGCCCGCAAGCTCGACCTGATCGATCCGAACGCGTGGGCGTTCGTGTGGATCGTCGACGCGCCGCTGTTCGAACCGGCCGCAGACGCGACGGCGAGCGGCGATGTGGCACTGGGGCATTCGGCGTGGACGGCGGTGCACCACGCCTTCACCTCGCCCAAGCCCGAATTCATGGACACGTTCGACACCGACCCCGGATCGGCGCTTGCGTACGCGTACGACATCGTGTGCAACGGCAACGAGATCGGCGGCGGTTCGATCCGTATCCACCGTCCCGACATCCAGGAACGCGTGTTCAAGGTGATGGGCATCTCGGAGGAGGAGGCGAACGAGAAGTTCGGCTTCCTTCTCGACGCGTTCAAGTACGGCGCGCCCCCGCACGGCGGCATCGCCTTCGGCTGGGATCGCATCACCGCTCTGCTCGCCGGGATGGATTCGATCCGCGAGGTCATTGCGTTCCCGAAGTCGGGTGGGGGAGTCGATCCGCTCACGGACGCTCCGGGGCCCATCACTCCGGAGCAGCGTAAGGAGTCGGGTATCGATTACAAGCCCGAACCCGAGGCGGACAAGGCTGCACCTCCCGCCAAGAGCTGATTCGGCTACCGGCTGATCCGGCTGGGTCGAGGCCGCACGTCCTGAGGGGCGTGC